>JADZDZ010000316.1 GCA_020850785.1 Candidatus Sumerlaeota bacterium
TCTTCTTTCCACTTGTTCCAATTTCAGCCGCGAAGTTGCCTGAACGTCAGGCCTTCGCGGCTTGATATTTTTACGCACTGCAGGTGGTTTTTTCCACGATGAGAATTGTCCTCGATGCAATGGGTGGTGATTTGGGCCCGCGTCCCTGCGTGGAGGGCGCCCTTGCCGCCGTGCAAAACTTCAACTTCGAGGTGATCATCGTCGGCAAGGAGCGCCACCTCAAGCGGCTGCTTTCCGCGAAGAAGAAGAACCACTCGCGCATTCACGTCGTGAACGCGGAGGACGTGGTGACGATGGCCGACAAGCCGCGCGAGTCGCTTCGCAAGAGGAACAGTTCGCTGGCGATTGCGGTGAACCTCGTGAAGAAGGGCGAAGGCGCGGCGGTTGTGTCGCCCACGAACACGGGGGCCTTCATGGCCCATGCGGTGATGGCATGGCGCAACCTTCCCGGCATCAAGAAGCCCGCCATCGCAACGACGCTGCCGACGCGGCTGGAGCGCGTGGCCATCGTCGATTCCGGCGCGGTGGTTGATTGCAAGCCGCAGAACCTGATAGATTTTGCCATCATGGGATCAACCTACGCGCGCGAAGTCATGGGGCGCCCCAACCCGCGCGTGGGCCTGTTGTCCAATGGCGAGGAGGAAACGAAGGGAAACGAGGTGGTCCTTGAAACGCACAAGCTGCTGCGCAAGGCGGGCCTCAATTTCATCGGCAACGCGGAAGGCCGCGACATCTTCACGGGCGAGTATGACGTGATTGTCTGTGATGGTTTTGTCGGCAACGTGGTGCTGAAAACCTCCGAGGGCCTTGCCGTCGCCATCGTTGACATCCTGAAGAAGGAGGCGAAGAAGGCGATGGCGACCATGGTGGGTGGCATTCTTGCCTATCCCGCCATTGCGGCGCTGAAGAAGAAGACGGATTACGATGAGTCGGGGGGCGCGCCCTTGCTGGGCGTGAATGGCATCGCGATCATCACGCACGGGTCCTCGAATGAGAAGGCGATCATGAATGCGCTGCGCATGGCCGCCGACAGCGCGAAATGCAACCTCGTGAAGCACCTTGGGGCGGACTTGGTGAAGCATCATGAAATCCTTGCGAAGGCGGGCGTGAAGTATTTTGAAACGCAGGATGACGATGCCTCCGACGACAGGCCGCGCGCCGTTGGGCAGGATTGACCTCGACGACTTCCACAACCCACGGCGGATCGCTTCCTGAGCGATTTTCCTGCTGGATTGCCATCGCGATCGTGATCGGCGGGTTCCTGCTGCGCGTATGGAATCCCGGCCAGATCTATTTCAACATTCACGCGGAGCGCGATTTCTGGCGCACGCTGCAACTGCTGCAGGGGGACGATTTTCCCTACACGGGGTCCGAACTGACGCAGGGGGGGCGCACCATGGGGCCCGCGCTCTACTGGCTGCAGGCGCCGGCGCTGATCGCGACGCTTGATCCGCGTGGGATGCTGGTCTGGCTCGCGCTGCTGCACGCAGGGGCGTTGTTCCTCACGTACCGAATTGGAATGGAAAATTTCTCGCGCGGTGTGGGGCTTGCGGCTCTCGCGCTCTTCGCAACGTTCCCGATGGCGGTGCTTGCGCTGCGCTACGTTTGGAATCCCAGCTTCATCTTCCCGCTGGCGGCGCTCTACTACTGGGCCATTTTCGGTTTCCTGTTTCGTTCGCAATCGCACCGGCTTCCCATCGCGGCGGGCGCCTGGTGCGTGCTGTTTCAGGTGCACTTGTCCGCGCTGGTGATGCTTCCGGCGCTGGCAGCGGGGTGGTTGATTTTCCGTCCTCGCGTGTCGCGAAAATTCCTGCTCATCACCGCCGCAACCGTGCTCGTGATCTTCGCGCCCTACGTGATGGGGGATGCGATGCACGGCTTTGCCAACACGCGCGCGATCTTCGTTCCACCGGAAAGGCTGGAAACCGCGAACGCTGCGAACATTCCCGTGATGGGGGAGGGGCGGAAGCGGCTGCATTTCAACATCGGCGCGATGAAGGCGCTGCAGGTGGCGATCTCGCCGGTGTTTTATGATCGCCGCTACGAGACGGGATCGTTCAGCTACCTGAACCTGCTGGCAGAGTTTGGCCCGCTGCTCCTTCCGCAGAAGGTGTGGCGCGTTGTCTATGTCGCGCATCAACTGCGTTGGCTGTATGTTGCGGCGTTCCTCTTGGCGCTGGCCCTCTGCGCATACTTCGGCACCGTGGGGCGCAAGGGCGCCGCACGCGTCTTCGCGATTGGGAACGACGATCCCGGCAACGCGGGAAGGCGTGCTCTGTTCCTGCTCATTAGCGTGTTGTTCGCCACCGTGCCGATGCTGATCACGACGACGATGGCCGCGCCGAAGGATGGGAAGTCGATTGGCGTGGGGGCGATTCGCTACTTCTTTGTGATGTTTCCGCTGCCGTTCCTGTTGTGGGCGATCGTCGGGCGCTGGGCCGCGTTGAAGCTGTGCGCGCGTCACGGCAGGCGGATTATCGCCGTCGTTATCGCGGCGATTTGTGCGCTGCAGGCAGGCGTCGTGCTGGCGCACCTGCATGTTGCAAAGGCGAAGGGGCGCAGCCTGAAGTATTCACTGTTCGAGTCCTACGATTGGAGCACGATCAGCGAGGCTGCGGATTTTCTCATTCGCGATTGGGGAGTTTCGCCGGAGCAGTTTCGCACGCGGATGTTCACGCTTCGCGCAGGCCCGAACGACGTTTACTACCTTTTCAATTCACAGCATCACGACGTCGCGTCATTGGAGCAGGGATTCGACTGGGCGTACTACATGAACAGCCATCTGGACGAATCAAAGCCAGCCAAGTTTCCCGATTCGTATATACTGCTGTACGATGCATCGTGGCCGCCGCCGGACTTGGCTAACTACAAGGTGGAAGCGGAGCATCGCGTGAAGGAATTGGTTCTGCTTCGTGTCAGCAACGGCGAGGTGAATTCCATCTCCCCGATCCAGAACACCTGGGTGAAGATCGAGCGCGCACGAAGGCTGGATTAGCCCATCAATTTATTTCTGACGCGGAGGACATCGCGCGTTTCCCGCACGTCATGAACGCGAAGCCAGTCAACGCCCTGCTCCATGCACCACACCGCGACCGCCAGCGATCCGGCGAGGCGTTCCTCCACCTTCTGCCCATCCGCGATCTTTCCGAGAAATGACTTTCGCGAAGCACCCACGAGCAGCGGCGCGTTCAACTCGCGCAGTTCCGACACCCGCCGCAGCACCTCCCAGTCCCATTCGTCCCAGGGGCGTGTGCGGTGGCGGAAGAATCCGATGCCGGGATCGACGATGATTCTATCGCGCGAAATGCCCGCGCTGGTGGCGCGCACGATGGCGTCGTTGAGCAGTCGCTTCACGACCTGAATCGGTGCGTCGCCCCCTTCGTCGAGCGCGGGATCGTCGTTCGCCATGACGATGACGCCTGCATTTCTGGTGGCGATCAATTCCGCCAGTGCGGCGTTCCCGCGCAGGCCATTCACGTCGTTGATCACGCTGGCGCCTTCATCCAGCGCGATGCGTGCGACTGCGATGCGCTGGGTGTCGGCGCTGATGGGGAGGCGCGTCGCAGCGCGGGCGGCGCGAACTGCCATCGCCATGCGCGCAGCCTCCTCTTCCGGTGAAATCTGTGTTTCCTTGTAGGGTGCCGTGGACATCGCGCCGATGTCGATCATCGACGCGCCGTCATCCTCCGCGCGTTTTGCCGCATCCGCGATCTGCTGCGGAGACGTGAGAACGGAACCGCCATAGAACGATTCGGGGCTTACGTTGATCGCCGCCACGATCCGGCAATCGCCACTCGTCGCATGGAGGCGCTCCATCCGCTATTTTCCCCCCGCTGTTTTTTGCACCAGCACGTAGCGTTCAATTCCGGCGAGGTCGCGCTCAATGCGGGCTTTTCCGAAGGCGCCCGTTTCCGTGAAGACATGGACGGTGCGCTGCGCCTGCCCTTCGCCGATCTCCAGCACAACCCAGCCGCCGGGGATCAGCAGCTTCACCGCGCCCGTCGCTATCTCCCGCACGACGTCACGGCCGTCCTCCCCGCCTTCCAGCGCCGCGCGCGGGTCGAACACGCGGACTTCCGGCGGCAGCGATTCGATCTCGTCGCGCTGTATATACGGCGGGTTGCTGACGACGAGCGACAGTGCGCCATCATAGCCGTCAAACACGGAGCCGTGGCGAAAATCAATGCGTCCGTCAACGTGGTGTGTTCGCGCGTTCTGCTTCGCAGTTGCAAGCGCATCGGCGGAAACATCCGTTGCGATGTAGTGGTGCTGGCCGCGTTCCGCCGCCAGTGACACCGTGATGCACCCGGTGCCGGTGCCGACTTCAAAGATCGTCTGCCGTTCGCCGGCCAGCGCAGGCTCGGAATCGAGCAGCGCCAGCGCGTGTTCCACCACGCCCTCGGTTTCCGGCCTAGGCACGAACGTGTGCGCGCTGACCTCGAAGTCGCGCTTGTGAAAACTCTTCTTCCCAACGATCCGCGCCACGGGTTCGCGGTCCTGCCCGCGGCGTCGGATGAATTCACGATAGGCGGAAATTTCAAGCTGTGTCAGCGGCTTCTGCCAATCCA
>JADZDZ010000317.1 GCA_020850785.1 Candidatus Sumerlaeota bacterium
CCGCGGCGAATCATTTCGGGAACGTCGTTCCACCAGGTGAAGCCGATCGCCTCCGGCGCGGGCTTCTCCTTCTTTGGGGCATCTTTTGGCGCGGTGTTGCCATCGGCCTTCGCGGCGGGAGGCTGTGCCTGCGCCACAATCGGCAGGAGAAGCATCGCGATCATCGGCCATGTCGGGAACCGTTTCATGCGGGCGCACCTCCTTTCCTTGCCGGCGCAGCGGTGGGTTTTCTGATCCTGACGGAGCGCCTCTCACGAATCAAGGGCTCGATCAGCAGGCACAAAATCGCCAGCGCCAGCGGCCACTGGAAACGTTCCTCGTGCACGATGCGGCGCGTTTCGCCCAGATCACCCTTCGCCAGACCCTGCAGGTTCGCAATCAGCGGAGCCACGTCCAGATGACCGCTTTCACCGGCGATGTAGGCGCTGCCGCCAGTGATGTCCGCCAGTTCCTTCAGCGTCTGCGTGTTGAGCGTGGACAGCACCTTGTGCCCCTGATCATCCTCCAGGAAAGTTCCATCGGGCAGCCGCAGCGGCGAGCCTTCCGGTGTTCCGATTCCCAGCGCATAGACGCGGATGTTGGCCTTCGCCGCCTCCTGCGCCGCCACGGTGATCGCGTCGGAATGATCCTCGCCATCGGTGATGATGACGAGCGCGCGACTCCCGGCGCCTGATCGGGCGAAAATCGCCTCCGCCGTGGTGATGACCTGGGGAATATCCGTGCCTTGGTAGCTCACGGCGTCAAAATTCATCTTCTGCAGCACATCCTGGGCGATGCTGTAGTCCGTCGTCAGCGGGCACTGCAGGAACGCCTCGCCGGCGAAGGGCATGATGCCCACGCGATTGCCGGGAATTTCGGGAAGCACCTGCCGCACGATCCGCTTAGCCGCCTCCAGGCGGTTGGGAAGAATGTCCGTCGCCAGCATCGACTTGCTCACATCAACGGCAAAAATCACGTTCACGCCGCGGGAAGTCACCTGCCGTTCCTTGCTTCCCCACCAAGGACGCGCCGCCGCGATGATCGATGCCGAAAGCGCGATGAAGATCAGAATGCCACGGTGGAATCGCGCGCCCTTCGACACGCTTCGGTTGAGCAGCGGCCAGTTTTCGCGAACGACGAAGCGCGCGACGACGCTGTCACGGCGCGAACTGACGTAGCTCCACAGCGCCGCCAGCGGCACCAAAATCACAAGGCCCCACAAAACCTGCGGGAAAATGAAACCGCCTCCGCCGTTCATGGGAACCTCCTCAGCCAGAAGGCACGCGCCAGAAACTCCAGCACCAGCAGCGCCAGCGCCGGATACCAGAACAGCATGAACTGTTCGTTGAAGTCCGCCGTGCGCGTGCTTTCGATTTCCGTTTTCTCCAGCTTGTTGATTTCATCGTAGATTTGATTCAGCGCACGCTCATCGCCGGCGTGAAAGTACTGCCCACCGGTCATCCGCGCGATTTCCTTCAACGTGTCCGACGCGGGTGGCGTTCCCGGAGCCTGCGCGTTGGGAATCACCATGCGCTGACCACCAATCATCACCGTCGTGCCCCCGTTGCCATCATCACCCATGCTGATGGCATAGACGCGCACGTTCAACGTCTTGGCAATTTCCGCAGCCTGCAGGGGAAGAATTTTTCCCGAATTGTTTTCGCCGTCGGTCAGCAGGATCGCGACGCGGGATTTTGCGGGTGAATCCTTCAGCTTTGACACCCCCAGCGCCAACCCGTCGCCGATCGCGGTGCTTTGGTTGCGAATCATTTGGTCCTGAATCGCTTCCACGAACAGCTCTGCCGCACCCATGTCCAGCGTGGGCGGACACAGCACGCCGGCGCTTTCGCCGAACACAACAATGCTGATGCGATCGGACTGGCGGTTGCGAATGAAACGCACCGCCGCTTCCTTCATCGCCTCAAGGCGGTTCGGGCGAAAATCCTGCGCCTGCATGGAGCCGGACACGTCCAGCACCATGGCAATGTCCACTCCCAGCGAGGATGTGTTGAACTGGATGTTGCCCGCCTGGGGCCGCGCCATCGCGATCACGCCCAGCAGCAGCGCAAGCGACCGCATCCACGGCAGCAGATAATGCATCCGTTGCGCGAAAGTCTTCGGCAGGTCCGCCAGCACCGACGTGTCGCTGTAGAGAATTGCCGGTGCGCGCTTGCGCTCCATGTATCGTTGCAGCAGCAGCCACACGAAGGGAAGCGGAAGCGCCACGAGCCACCATGGCTGCAGGAACTGATAGACGACTTCCTTCTCCATCAGGCCGCCTGCCCTTCCTGCGTCGCGGTGCCACCGGGGGCGGAACCGCGACGGTCGCGTTCGCTGACGAGGAAATTTTCCGCCGTCACGCAATCATCGTAGGCGATTTGCCCCGTCGGTTCCTGCTTCGCAAACTTTGCGAGCGACATGCGCTGCATGATCGCGATCAGCGTGTTCGCAAGCGGCGTCGTCTGCAGCTTCGTGCGCAGCAGGTCAACGATCTCGTCCTCCGTGCGCTCCGTTGCGTTCACGCGATAGCATTGCTCAAGATAGCGCCGCAGGGTCATGGAAAGTTGCGTGTAGTGCTTCTCCGCGCCCATTGCGGTGAAGGTTTCCAGCTTCTTCAGGTCGCGCACCTGCAGCAGCGCCTCCTCCACCGGCGGCAGCGTGCGGGTCGGCGCGGCAATCACCACGCGCTTTTGCATGCGCTTGCGGAAGTAGATGAACAACGCGGTGGCGACCAGAAGCACAATGAGGCCGGCTGCCGCGAGGATGAGGTTGCGATAGAGGTAGTTGAAGGGAAGCTCCATCGGTTGTGTGTAGCCCTTGATCTCGCCCGGCGCGGCCTTCTCCGTCGGCGCCGCCACCTTGAAGGTCAGCGCATTGGACGTCATTTCCGTGGTTTCCTTCGCGCCTTTTGCGCGCACGGTGACGGTTGCGGGGCCGAACGTCAGGTCGCCTTCATGAAGCGCCGCCACGTCGAAAATGAATTCCGCAGGGCCGGCCACTTTCTTCGTGGGGGAGACAAAGAACTGAATCTGCTGATCCTCCGGCAATTTCAATTCCGCGTCCTCGAACTCACCGCCCAAGGGGATGCGAACCGACACCGCGATCGATTCTCCAATTTCAACATCCGTCTTCTTTGCGGAAAGCTCCGCAACGGAGGCTGGTGCTGTTGGCACCGGTGCGGACGGGGCTGGCGCGGGGGCAACCTGTGCGGTGGCACCACCCGCAAAGAATACTAACAGCAGCAAAAGAATCGCTGTATAGACACCCATGCGAAGTGTCGGACGCTTGCGAGCCATCATTATCCTCCCGCGCGCTTGATGCGCGCCGTGAAGAAATTGATCAGGGGGACGGAAAAATCCTGGTCGGTGCGAAGCTCGATGTGGTCGATTTTCAGGGAGCTCAGCAGGCGGCGAAGGTTCTCGCGACGCTTCTTGAAGCGTTCCGCCAGCGTTGCGCGCACGCGCGAACTGGTCGTGTCCACCAGCACGATGTTTCCCGTCTCCGCGTCCTCCAGCGTCAGGAGGCCCACGTTGGGAATCGAAAATTCCCGCGGATCATTCACGGAAATCGCAATCAGGTCATGACGCCGCGCAGCCACCGCGAGTTCGCGCCGCAGCCCCTCCTGCTGGAAGTCGCTGATCACGAAGAGAATGCACTTCCGCCGTTGCAGCTTGTTGAAGGTTTTCAGCGCGCTTGTGATGTCGGTGCCGCGCCCCTCCGGCTCGCGCAACAGGTCGCGAATCACGCGCAGGCCGTGCTTGCGACCCTTCTTGGGGGGAACGAAATGCTCCACCTTGTCGGAAAACAGCATCAGGCCCACACGATCATTGTTGCGTATTGCAGAGAACGCCAGCACCGCCGTCACGATGGCGGCGAGCGGTCGTTTGCGGCGCTTCTCCGAACCAAAGATGGACGACGCGGAAACGTCGATGGCGAAGAACACCGTCAGTTCCCGCTGCTCCACGTAGCGCTTCACGTGTGGCACGCCGGTGCGCGCGGACACATTCCAATCGATGTGGCGCACATCATCGCCCATCGAATACTCGCGCACCTCGTGAAAGTCCATTCCCTGACCCTTGAAGGCCGAATGATACTCACCGGCCATCACATTGTTCACAATCCGCCTGGTCATGATTTCCAGACGGCGAACAGCGGCGGAATCTTCGAGAAGGGAGGGAAGGGGCATGGAAAAGTGAGGGGTGATTGGTCAGGGGTAAGGGATCAGGATGATGCAGACATTTTTTTCGCGAGGGATGTTTTCAACGATGTGAGTTGTCGGCGGACGGAATGAATCTTCTCCACGACGGTTCTGGATTGTTCTTCTGAGAGAAATCCCAATTCCGAAGACAGGACCACCTGCGATTCCAATTCGGCGATTGATCCCCGCGCAATATCCAAAAAATGCACATATTCTCTCAGGTGACCACGCGACTGGCCTTCGGCGATGTTCGAGGAAACCGAAACGGAACTGCGTCGCATTTGGTTGGTTATTCCGTAGATTTCTTCCTTTGGAAACTGCCTCGTCATCTCGTAGATGGTTTTCGCCATTTCAATGGCATCCTGCCATACTCGAAGGTCCCTAAAGTCTTTGATGTTGGAATCTGCCATCGTGCCGAATCCGATTTTCGTTTGGTCCCCAACCACTCACCTCTACCCCCTCACCCCTGTTTCCCCACTTTACGGCACTTCAATCTGGTCGAAGATTTGCCGCACGATGTGGTCGGTGGTCATTTCCTCCGCTTCCGCTTCGAAGGTGATCATGATGCGGTGGCGCAGCACGTCGGGGCCGATGGCCTTCACGTCGTCGGGTGTCACGTGGCCGCGGTGGCGCATGAAGGCGTGGGCCTTGGCGGCCACGACGAGCGCGATGCTGGCGCGGGGACTGGCGCCGATCGAAATCACCTGCTCCAGCGGACGCCCTTCCGCAGACTTGAACACCAGCTTGAACTTGTCCGGGTAGCGCGTGGATTCGACGAGGTTAAGGATGTACGTCTTCACCTTGTCGTCCACATAGATGCGATCGACGGTCTTGCGCGCCTCGCGAATTTCCGTGGGCGTGATCACGGGCGTCGGCGTCGGGAGCGACACAAGCGCACCACCGGGATTCGACACCGATGTCATGGTGTCCATGATGCCGCGTTCCTCGTCGCGCGTGGGGTAGGAAACGTGGAGTTTGAAAAGGAAGCGATCCACCTGCGCTTCGGGCAGCGGATAGGTTCCCTCCTGCTCGATGGGGTTTTGCGTGGCGAGCACCATGAAGGGGTTGTCCAGCGGATAGGTGCGCTCGCCGATGGTTACCTGACGCTCCTGCATCGCTTCCAGCAGCGCGGACTGCACCTTTGCCGGGGCGCGGTTGATTTCGTCCGCCAGCACGATGTTGGAAAAGATCGGCCCAAGCTTCGGATCGAAGGTCTGGTCCTTCTGGTTGAAGATCAGCGTGCCGATCAGGTCCGCGGGAAGGAGGTCCGGCGTGAACTGGATGCGGGAGAATTTCGCCGCAATCGTCGTGGCGAGCGTCTTGCACGTCAGCGTCTTCGCGAGACCGGGCACGCCCTCCAGCAACACATGGCCGTTTGCCAGCAGTCCGATCAGCAGGCGGTCCACCATGTACTTCTGGCCGACGATGACCTTGCCAATTTCGGACGCCACGCGATCAACCAAAACACTTTGACGTTCCACCTCTTCCGCCAGGGAGAGAATATCGACGCTCATGATTCCTTGCCTTCCGGGGATGTTGGGGCGGTGTTATTCCGCCGCAAATTCTATGGTCTTTTCCTCGCCTTCGTGAACGAAGCGAAGCGTGTGTTTTCCATTCACAGGGCTGGACATGCCATCCAGAAAATCGGGGATGCTGCGGACGGCGCGCCCGTTCAGCAACAACACCACATCACCCGACTGGATTCCCCCCTGCGCAGGTTTGGAATTCGGATCAATCTCCTTTACCAGCAGGCCGCCCGTCTTTGTTTCCTTGTCATAGATGGGCTCAATGTCCATCCCCAGATACGTCTCCTCCTTGCTTCCCGATGATTCGGGCACGCGGGGAATCAGGTCATTGTTGTTCTCAATGCGATCGTGAATTTTTTTCACGACGTCCTGGGCGGGGCGCTCCGTCAGCTTGGCATTCACGATCAGGCGTTCCGGCTTCCCATCCATAAACCGAATGAGGCTGATCTTGATCTCGCTATCGACGGGGCGCACTGCGATGTAGCGCAGCATCTGTTCGCCATTTTCAATCGCATTGCCGTCGATTTCCGTCACGATATCCATGCGATGAATGCCTGCGATGTCGGCGGGGCTGTTTCTCACCACGGTGGAGATAAGGACCCCCTTGGGCGAATCCAGTTGGAGTTGCTTGTATTTTTCCGGATCATCCCTTCGCAGCTTTGCGACCGTGTCCATCGTGACGCCCAGATAGCCATAGGCGGCCCGTCCGCTGTCCACGATTTGATCCGCAACGGCCTTTGCATCGTTGCCGGGAATGGCGAAGCTCGTGCCCTGCCAGAAGCCGCTGCCGCTCAGGATGGCGTTGTTGATGCCGACGATCTTTCCGTCAAGATTCACCAACGGGCCGCCGCTGTTGCCGGGCTGGATCACAACGCTTGTTTGGAAAAGTTTGGAGATCGAAATGCGCGTTCCCAGATCGCGCGCCTTGCCGGAAATGATCCCCTGCGTGATGGAGTGATTGAAGCCCAGCGGGTTTCCCATCGCGATCACGTTCTCACCAATTTCCACCTTGTCGGAATCGGCGAACTCGATCGGCTTGATGGTCAGCCCGTCGGGAATCTTGAACTCAATCACCGCTAGGTCCAGCAGCGCATCCGTTCCCGCCACCCGCACATCGTCGCCGCCGATCACCGTCGTCATGTTGTAATCGGTGCTCCCCTCGGCCCGCTGGTGGAAGGTCAGCTTGAGGTCCACGTTCTCCTGGCCCGTGTTTTCGACCACATGGTTGTTGGTGATCACGTAGCCGAAATGGTCCTTCACGCGGAAGACAACGCCGGAGGCGGACACGGCGGACTGCATATACGGCGGAAGGCTGTCCAGGGACGGGTCCATGCCGCGCTGCTGCAGGTAGTCGAGCATCGCATCCACGTCGTCGTTGCCGGATTTGTTCTTGGCGGGATCGATGGAGATATTGACCACCGATGGCAGCACCTCATGGGAAACCTCAATGTAGGTGTTCGCGTCCAGAGCCCGCTTGGCGGACTGTCCCGGCACGGCAAAAGGAATCGCGATTGTGGCTAAAATGGCGAAAGCGGAACAGCGAAACTTCCGCATGGGTTGTTGCTCCCCGAAAGGCGAATCTTCCACCAGACTTTTGGTGGGCGCGAATTGGATAACAAGGTCCATACCGCGTCACTGATATTCAGCCATCAGGATTGGATTTCAGGGAGGCGGGTTTGCCGTTGTCTCAGGCGCGTGTCTTTCCCGCCTAAGTATGGCGCCGGTAGAGGCGGGGAAAGAAGCGTATTGTCAGCAGTATGTGACACGCATTTTTACATGACACTATTGTCCTGTTAAGATACTTGTCGGGTGCGGACGTTGGTGGATTCGGGTGGGTATGAACGGGATGGGAAGCTTCGCAATGGCACCGATTCCTGTCGGGAAGTTTCAACCACCATGTATTGTTTAATCCCTTGACGGCATGGGGGCTGGTGAGAGGTACTCCCTGCCATGCTTATGAACCTGTCGCACCATGACGGGTTCCAATTGTGAGACCTCCATGACGCCCGAATCCTCACAGCCTCCGCTAAGTGCCCCAGAACGAGTCGTCCGCATTGGCCGTTTGCTCGACCTTTACGGCAATTTGCTCACGGATCGGCAACGGGATTTCATCCGCAGGCACTATGAGGATGACCTTTCCTTTGGTGAGATCGGCAAGGAGTTCGGCATCTCCCGGCAGGCGGTTCACGATGCGGTAAAGCACGCAGAATCAGCACTTGAGCACTACGAGGCGAAGCTGGCGCTTCCCGCCAGACGTCGCCAGCGCACCAGCGGTGACGACCTCGCTCCTGCACCGGCTGAGGAGATGCTTCCCCCCGCATCCGTCGATGGTTTGGAGCCGTGTATTGTGTTACTGGAGGAGATTCAGGAGCGCCTTCGCCGTTCCGGTGGCGTTCTCTACAATGTGGAAGGGGTGCAGCGTGATCTTGGCGACGCCATCGACAAGCTGCGCCGACTGCTACCCCCGGCAAAATAATCATCCATGTTTGATTCACTGGGCGACAAACTCGAAGGCGTCTTCAAGAAGCTGCGCGGTCACGACAAGCTGACCGAAGCGAACATGAAGGATGCCTTGCGCGACGTGCGGCTGGCGCTGCTGGAAGCCGACGTGAACTACAAGGTGGTGAAGGACTTCGTCACTGCAGTGCAGGCGAAGGCGGAAGGCCAGAAGGTCATCAGCGGCGTCAACCCGGCGCAGATGTTCGTGAAGATCGTTCACGATGAACTGGTCACGATGATGAAGGGGACAGTGGAGGATCGCCCCTTTGAAATCACGCCGGGGCGGTTGAACGTGATCCTCATGCTGGGGCTTCAGGGCGCGGGAAAAACGACCTTCTGCGGCAAGCTGGCGCATTACCTGGAGACGCGAAAGAATGCGAAGCCGATCCTTGCGGCGTGCGACGTGTATCGTCCCGCAGCCATTGAACAGCTAAAGACCGTTGGTCATTCATTGGGAATTCCTGTCTTCGCGCGCGACACGCAAACGCCCGTGAACGAGATCGTTCGCGGTGCGGTGGCGCAGGCGAACGCCAGTGGGCGCAACGTGCTGATCGTTGACACGGCGGGGCGCTTGCACATCGACGAGGTGAAGATGGATGAATTGATCGCGCTTCGCGATGAATTCAAGCCGGACTACACCTTCCTCGTCGCGGACGCGATGACGGGCCAGGATGCGGTGAATTCCGCAACCGCCTTCAACGAACAGGTCGGCATCGATGGCGTCTGTTTGACGAAGATGGATGGCGACGCACGCGGCGGCGCGGCGCTGAGCATCAAGTCCGTCACGGGCAAGCCGATCGTCTTCATCGGCACCGGGGAAAAGGCGGAAAACCTTGAACAATTCCACCCCGATCGCGTCGCCAATCGCATCCTTGGCATGGGCGACGTGGTTTCCCTCGTCGAAAAGGCGCAGGAAGTCATCGACGAAAAAGATGTGATGGACATGCAGGAGAAGTTCTCCACGGGAACATTCTCCTACGACGACTTCATCAAGCAGATGCGCATGATCAAGCGCATGGGTCCGCTAAAGGGACTGCTGGGAATGCTGCCGGGCGTAGGCCAGATGATGAAGGGGATCGACAGCGACGTGCTGGACAAGCAACTGAAACACGTCGAAACGATCATCCAGTCAATGACGGCGGCGGAGCGCGCCAACGGCGACCTCGTCGCGCGTGATGGGCGTCGTCGCGAGCGCATCGCGAAGGGAAGCGGTCATTCACTGAAGGAAATCAACGACCTCGTCCGCCAGTTCGACCAGATGAAGGGGATGATGCAGATGATGTCCGGCGGCGGGATGATGGGCGGACTTGGCGGATTGCTTGGCGGCGGCGGAGGAATGCCGCGCATGCCCGGTGGGGGAGGAATGCCGGGACGCATGCCGTCGATGCCACCGGGAATGGCTCCGCCGGGGATGTCCAAGCGGATGCAACGAATGCAGAAGGAAATGCAACGGCGCGAGCAGGCGGAAAGATTGGCCGCCATGCCGCGCAAAAAGAAGGACCGAAAGAA
>JADZDZ010000318.1 GCA_020850785.1 Candidatus Sumerlaeota bacterium
GCTGGCGGTGCGCTCGCTGCGCGTTGTTGGCGCGGACGTTGGCAGGGTCTACGCCGCCAACACCGTGGGGGCGATTCTTGGGTCCTTTGCCGCTGGGTTCATCCTCATTCCCCTGCTGGGCATCACGAAGCTGATCGCCCTGCTTTCCGCCGTCAGCCTTCTCGCCGCAGCAACGTTGTTCGCCGCAAATCGCGCGCTCGATGCAAGGATGCGCTCGATCCTCAGCGTTGGCGCGGTCATCGCCGCGATCATCATTCCGCTTCGCGTTGGTTTCTCCAATGCCAAGTTGCAAAGAATCCAGGCCAACGAAACCATCGTGCACTACGAGGAAGGCGCGATGGCCACCATCAGCGTCGTTGAGAACAACAGCGGCGACCGCATGATCTACGTTGATGACGTGGGCGTCGCGGGCACCGACAAGATCATGCTGACGGACCAGAAGTCGCTCGCGCATGTGCCGATGATGCTGCTGGGAGGAAAGGCGGAGAGCACGCTCAGCGTTGGCTTTGGTTCCGGCGGCGCCAGCTACAGCTACACTCTCTATCCTTCCATCAAGAACATCCACACGATTGAAATCGCGCCGGAAGTCTTGCGCGCGGCACCGACGCTGACGGACTCCAACCACGGCATCATCGTGCAGGATGAATTGTATGAGAAGGCTCTGTCTGCGGGCGCGACGAACATCACCGGCTTCGTCCATCCGCTGTCCGCCTACAGCTACGTGCCCGCTCCCGGCTTCCGCACGTTCGATCCCCGCTTCCACGTGCTGCTGGACGACGCGCGTTCCTACCTGCGCTTTACGAAGATGCAGTATGACGTGATCGCGACGGACTGCACGGACCTGCGCTACAAGTCGAACGCGAACCTTTACGATCACGAATACTTCACGTTGTGCCGAAGGGCGATCAGTGACCGCGGCCTCGTGGTCGTGTGGATGCCGCTCGGCGGCCTCTCCGACAGGGCGTTCCGCGTGGCGCTTCGCACATTTCAGGACGTGTTCCCCAACATGAGCGTCTGGTATTTCACCAACCAGCCGACGCATTACTGCCTGCTCATTTGATCGAAGGGGGATTTCCAGATTGATTACGATCAACTTAAGCAGGCTGTGCAGATGCCGGGTGTTTCGCGCGACCTTGAGGAGATCAGCCTCAGCGATCCCGACAAGCTGGTTTCATCCTTCGTCTGCGACCAGCGGACGTTGGTGGATCACCTGAAGGGCTATCCGCTGAACACGGAAAACAATCCCATCATCGAGTTTGAATCCCCGCTGTATGGGTACGATTCGCGTCCCCTACACGACAATCAGGACAGGCTGTACAAGATTCAAACGCCAGCGGGTGAGTTGCTGAGCAATGTGCCGCAGGGCGCGGATCCCTCCGCGCGCATCTGGCAACTGCAGCAGGCCAACTACGTGGTGTTTCAGGGGCATTCGGCCTACCGGCTGTATGATTACGCACAGGCCTGCCGCCTTTACCAGAAGGCGCTTGCGATGGTTCCCTGGGACAACAGCATCCGCCGCCTGCTGGATTTTGAGGAGCTTCGCACCTACTATGAAACTGCGAAGCAATACGTGAACACCAACATCATCCTCACGGCGCAGTCACTGTCCGATGTTTATGCGCTTCAGGATCGCAACGCGGAAGCCGTCACGATCGCGGAGGAAATACTTCCCTCCGCGAGGGCCTTCTATCAACGCGAGCAAAAGCCCGAAGTGCGGCGCGCATTGCTGGACATGTACGTCCTGCTCGCGAAAGCCTACAAGCACGTGAACAATGACGCAAAATCAAGAGCCTATGCGGAAGACGCGAAGGAATTCGCCATCGACGATGCGGAGCGCCGCCTGATTCCACAGTAGGGCGCCCCCAGCCTCGGAAGCCTCAGCCGGAAGTATCCAACTGCACGATTCCAATTTCGATGGAATACTTCACCAGTTCCGCGATGTTGTTCAGGTTCAGCTTTTCCATGATATGGGCGCGATGCGTCTCCACGGTCTTCACCGAAACGTGCAGGCGTTCCGCGATTTCCTGATTCTTCAATCCCTCCGCAAGGAGCTGGAAAATTTCGCGCTCGCGCACCGTCAGCGTATCATACAACGATTTCGCGCCGCCGGCCCCCGGCGTGCTCAGGCGCAGGTAGTCCTCGATCAGCACGCGGCTGATGGACGGGGAAAGATAGCTGTCGCCGCGGCTTACGGAACGAATCGCCGTCAGCACTTCTTCAGAGGCGGAATCCTTCAACACAAAACCGCTGGCACCTGATTGCAGCGCCTGTAGCACGTAGGCTTCATTCTTGTGCATGCTCAGGATCAGCACCCGCGTCTTCGGAAGGCGCTTTGTGATTTGCCGCGTCGCCTCCAGACCGTGCAGCCCCGGCATGGACAAATCCATCAGGACGATGTCCGGCATCAGATCCATCGCCTTCGTCACCGCATCGCGGCCGTCGGTCGCCTCTCCGACCACTTCAACCCCCGGCTCCGTTTCCAGCAACTTGCGCAGGCCCTGCCGCACGATGGTGTGGTCGTCTGCTACGAGGAGGCGTATTTCGCGTTCCGCAGGCATCAACAAATGTCCTTAATCGGAATAGTTACAAATAGACGGGTGCCTTGTCCCACTGCGGTTTCCAATCTAAACTCGCCAGCGAGAAGGTGTGACCGTTCCTTCATGTTCAGAATGCCACTACAGCCCTGCAAGGCCTGTTTATTGGACAGGCGGGAGGGATCAAAGCCAACACCATCATCTGCCACCGACATTCTCAGGGTTTCCCCGGTGTCTGACACGTTGATCGAAACTTTTTTCGCGTTGGCATGCTTTGCAACGTTGCCAAGCGCCTCCTGGATAATGCGGTAGGCGGCGCTGGAAACCTGCGGCGGAAGTTCCCGCGATGGAAGCTCGCAATGAATTTCCACCGTCGTGCCGTAGCGCCGTTCGTGCTGCCGCGCAAGCCACTCCAGCGTCGGCTGCAAGCCAAGGTCGTCGAGCATCGTCGGGCGCAGGTCCAGGCTGATCGCGCGCAGGTCTTCGATGATCTGCATCGCAAGTTCGCGCGCTTCGGTGATGCTTGCGGTCAGCTTGTCCTGCTCCATGTGCTTCGCGGCATTGCCCATGGTGCCGAGGATGTATTTCATCGCGGTCAGTTGCTGACCCACGCCGTCGTGCAACTCGCGGCTGATGCGGGCACGCTCGCCCTCCTGCGCTGTCAGGAGTTGCAGGCTGAGGTCGCGCAGGTTTCCCTGTTGTTCGCGAATGGATTGGAATGCCCCCGCATTGCTGATCGCCAGCGCCGCCTGCGCCGCGAGCGCGCGCGAAGTTTCCACGTGCGATGCATCGTAGGCGTCATGGCGCGTCGATTCTGCGGCAATGATTCCGATCACCTGATTGCGCGCGGCCAGCGGCAGGAACAACGCCGTCGAAAGGCACGATGGATCGGGGAAGTCGAAGGGGCCGCTTCCATCCTCCGGGACCCCTTCAATGAACGCCGCCTGCGTCTGCTGGAAGATGATGGGTTCCCGCGATTGAGCGACGCGGCGCGCCACGCGGTTCAGCGCGTGGGGTTGTGGATTCATTGAATGATGGGCGTACTTTCCATCCTTTCCCTTTGTCACGGAGTGTACGACGGCAATCTTGTCGTCGGCAGCGTTGACGAGCGCGATGTGGAGCCGGTCCAGCGGCAGCACCACACGGAGCTTGTCCATTAGCAGCGCGAAAATGGACTGCGTTTCCATCGTGCTCATCAGTCCCTGGCTGAGTTCGGACAGCGCCGTCACGTGCCGCAGTTGGCGCTGCGTTTCCTGCTCCGCGCGCTCCTTCGCGGTGATGTCGATGAAGTACGCTACCATCACCATGTTCTCGCCAACGCGAAGCGCACGGCACGACTGCTGGGCGACAAGCTGCTCCCCGGTGCTCGTGGAGAGCCGCGCCTTGAAGGAGCCCTCGCCGTTTTGCCGCACCGTTTGCAGCCACTCATCCGTGCGCACCGCATCGGCGGGCACAAACAATTGTCGGTAATTGATGAACGTGAACTGCCGACGGTTGAAACCGAGCATCTTCACGAGGCCATCGTTCACCTCCTCGATCTTCCCCGTGACGATGTTGATCACCGCCGCGCCGAGCGCCGATTGCTGGAACAAGGCGCGGAATCGTTTCTCAC
>JADZDZ010000319.1 GCA_020850785.1 Candidatus Sumerlaeota bacterium
AGCGTGTGGCTGTAGAGTGCGCGCACTCCCTGCGCGTCACCCTTTTGCCGCGCGTAATCGTAAATCTCCACATTCATCGCGTCCCGCAGCGACGTTGGCAGCAGCATCAGCATCGGCAACGGAAAGATCGCCATGGAATACAGCCCCATCGCCGTTTCCTGCCCCAGCAGCAACACCATCCACTTGTCCACGGTCTGCACCATGATTTCGCCGAAGGCCAGCAGAGTGATCGGCAATCCCGTGCGAATCATGCTGCGCGCGAACCGTCCATGCAGCGACAGGTGCGCGCCCATTTCGCTGCCGCGCCACATGGAGAATGCAAACCACGCGGTGCACACAACGAATGCGATCAGCGCACCCGAAAGCCCAATCCACCAAGCCAGCAGCAGCGTTAGCGGGATGCGCAGCATCGTGTAGGAAAACATCGTGCGCGCGCGAAGGCCGAACTTCTTCTCAAAGATCAACGACAGGTCCGCGTAAACCTGCCATTGCTGGAGCGGGATGAGGAACACGAGCGCAATCGCGCCCAGGCGCGCACCGGTCGCCGCGATGAAGGGAATGCAGCAAAGTAGCACGATGCTGGCGATGACGGGAAGCACGAGGCTGAAGCCGAACGATGCGCCCATCGCCTTGCGATACCGCACCAGTTGGCCGCGTGTGATCATCGTGGCGCCAACGCGGTCCAGACCGTGCGACGCGCCAAGGTTCAGGAAATGTGTGTATTGAAGGAAAAGCTGGACGCTTCGCCAGATTCCGAGCGGTTCTGCCGTGCGCAGTATTTTCGCAAGCAGCAGGTTGCCGACAAGGTTCACGAAAAACGCCGCGCCCATGGCGCCGGACATTTTTCCCGCCGCGCCCATCACCCGCTGGGAGCGGCCCTGGGCATCATCCTGAGCGGCGGCGGCGTCGGCCGCCTCATCGGGCCGCGGCAAATGCCCGCTCAGAAACCGCTACCGACGCGGATGTGGAAGTACTGCGCCTTGTCGGTGCTCTTCTTGATCACCGGCACCGCCAGGTCCACCTCCGCCGTGATCGCGCCAAAGTCGAGGATCACGCCGGCGCCGCTGCCCATGCGCGGAGTACCCAGAGAGAACGGACCGCGCTCCAGAATGGCAAGGTCCGTGAAGATGCGCCCCTTGATGAAGTCATTGAAGGGATAGCGCAACTCGTGGCGCTGCGTGATGCGCGTGGCGCCGCCAATGGCGAGGGCGTCGTTCTCGCGATCGCGCGGGCCGACCTCGCGGTACTGAAACCCGCGCAGGCTGTTCGTGCCGCCCACGAAGAATCGCTCGCTCAGGCCGACGTTCGTTGCCTCGTAAGGCATCAATCCCACCGTGTGTTCGTAGGCGTAGATCAGGTCGTTGCGCTCGAACGGTTTCTTGTACCACTCGTAGCTGTGCATCATCTTGAATAGGAAGCCATCGGCCACGCCCGTTTCAATGCCGCCGCCCACAAGGTAGCCGCGCGTCGCCCATGCGGCGTTGTCGCGACGATCGTAAACCACCGAAGGCCGCACCGCCAGCACGGGGTAGCTGTTGAAATCCTCCTCCGATTCATCCTCGTCGAAGTTGGAAAAGCTCACGTACTCCGCGCGGAAGCGAAGGTAGCCGCGCACGTACTCGCTGAGGGGGCGGCCAAACTCCGTCGATGCGCCGAGCGTGCGTTCGCGATACTCGCGGTAGCGGTCCGTCAGGTAATACAGATTCGTGTCGAGCGACGTGTTCGATTCCCCAAGGTAGCGATCGAAGAAGCCAATACGATAGCCGATGCTGCGCGTGCCGATGGTCGCTGATGCGGAGAACCGGTCCGCGCGCCCGTTGAAGTTCGGCTGCACCAGTTGCAACGTGATGGCCGGGCCGGAGGATTCACCAATGCCCGCCATGGCGCCGATGAAGGCCGCGTTGGGGTCCTGCTCCACGTTCACCACCGCATCACGCACATTGTTTTGCGCCGTGGGATCGCGATTCACCTCCACCTTGCGGAAGATGCCCAGATTCTTCAGGCGCTCGATGGTGCGAACCTCCTCGGAACTGCGATACTTCTGGCCGGGCTTCAGCCGCACCTCGCGCATCACCGTCTCATCCTTCGTCGGCGGCGCGAACCAGCCGATGAACTTACTGAGAGGCTTCGAATCCACGTTGTAGGGATACTCTTCCTTCTTAAGGCGCACCTGACCGACGTACACCACGGGCGCTTCCACCACCTGCGTGACGATGGTGACGGTCTGGTTTTCGGGCTTCTTGTCCAACCGGTAGCTGACTTCGTTGTCCACGTAGCCCTGATCGCCGTAGATCGCCCGCAGCCGATCCAGCGACTTCGCCAATCGCTTGCCGTTGAAGTAACGACGCGGCAGTTCAATCGTCGCCTTGTCCACTTCGGAGCGGGTCAGCGACGAAATTCCTTCCGTGCGAATCCCCGACACCTTGTAGCGCGGGCCTTCCACCACATCCATCATCACCGTCACGGCCTTCTTGTTCTCGTCATACACAAGGCCGCTGCGGCTCACCTTGACGTCGAGAAATCCCGCGCTCTCGTACATGCTGCGCACGATCGCGAGGTCATCCTCCAGCGCCGATTCGTCGAAGTAGTTGTTGAAGAAAAGAATTCCGCGCGCGTTCGTCAGTTGCGTGGAGATGCGGAAATCGCTGAAATACTTGTTCCCATTGATCACAAGGCTGCGCACGCGAATGCGCGCCCCCTCGTCGATCACAATCGTCACGTCCACGGCGTCGGGCGTGCCCGGCGTGGGATCGCTCGTCACGGTGATCTTCGACGCCTTGTAACCGCCATTCTTGTAGAAATTTTCGAAGTTCCGCACCGTGGAGGAACGCACGGCGGTCGGCACCACGTCACCCACCTTGTAGTCCAACTGGCCCAGCAGCGTCTTCTGGCTGAAGCGATCATTCCCAACGATGGTGATGCTGCTGATGACAGGATTTTCCTGCACCTGCACGATCAGGTTAACCGCCCCCTCCGTGGCGGGTTCCCACGCGATCTTCAGCGTGAGCGGGTTGATCTTTCCCGAATTGGAAATCGACTGCAAATCGCGGCGGTAGGCATCGCGGTCAAAGGCGGTGTTCGGGCGAAGCTCCATGCGCGCCAGAATTTCGCCGGGGGAGAGGCGGTTCGTTCCCTCCACCCGCACATCCCGAATCCGGGTGCCATCGGGGGGGAGCGCATCATCCGCCGGTGCCAGCGCCGAGATGGTTGAGGCGGGCAGGTTCGCCCCATCCTGCGCGGAAACCGGGCCGGCCGACATGAAGGCCCCTGCGCAGAGGATTGAAAGCACGAAACGTTTGAGGGAAATCAACTCGCCCAGACTCCGAAACGGGGATGACAGGTGCCTAACGGTTGGGGCGCGGTGCCGCTAGTGGAAAACAGTGGAAAAACA
>JADZDZ010000320.1 GCA_020850785.1 Candidatus Sumerlaeota bacterium
ATCAACATGATGGAGGAGCAGAAGAAGATCATCGACAAGGGAGCGACCATGCGCCTCGGCTCGTATGAATGTGCGCTGACTCCGGGAACCCTTGCGCACAAGGCCTATGGAAAGGCCTCCGTGCGCGAGCGCCACCGCCATCGCTTTGAGGTGAACAATGCCTACGTCGGTCAGCTTCAGCGGGCAGGACTCATTGTCAGTGGAATCAATCCGCGACGCAATCTTGTCGAAATCGTCGAGATCGAGAAGCATCCGTGGTTTGTCGGTGTTCAGTTCCATCCTGAGTTCCAGTCCAAGCCGAGCGCGCCGCATCCCCTGTTCGCGGCATTCATTGGCGCGGCGCTTAAGGGAAGGAAAAAACGCAGCACCGCCCATCGGCGGAAGTGACGCCCCATGCTCTTTGATTCCGAGCGTCTGCTCCTGATCGCGGGCCCCTGCTCGCTGGAAAACGAGTCGGTATGCCGTGCCGTGGCGGAGACCCTCGTGGGCCTGCGGAAAGTTCATTCTGAGTTGAACATCGTTTTCAAGGGGTCCTTCGACAAGGCCAACCGCACATCGCTTGGGGGCGAGCGAGGCACGGGCATTGAGGAGGGCTTGAGGCTCCTGGCTTTGATGCGCAGCGATTACGGGTTCCCGGTGATCACCGACGTGCATGAGTCCCATCAGGTGACCCAGGTTGCCGCCGTGTGTGATGTCGTGCAGATCCCTGCGTTTCTTTGCCGGCAGACCGATCTCCTTCTCGCGGCGGCGCGAACAGGGCGTGTGGTCAATGTCAAGAAGGGCCAGTTTCTGTCACCGCAGGAAATGGTCCATGTGGTGGGCAAGCTGAAGGAGGGGGGCGCGAGGGAACTCTGGCAGACGGACCGCGGGACAACCTTCGGTTATCAGAATCTTGTCGTGGATATGAGAGCCTTTGGCATCCTGAAGCGAAATGGATATCCGGTGATTTTTGATGCCACGCACGCCGTGCAGGTGCCGGGTGCGGGGGGCGGGAAGAGCAGTGGACAGCGCGAGTTTGTACCTCCGCTTGCCCGTGCGGCGTTGGCGGCGGGCGCGGATGGACTTTTCATCGAAACCCATCCCGATCCTGACAGGGCGATCAGCGATGGGCCCAACATGATTCAGGTCAATGAATTGGCGGATTTGATCTCGCGCTGCATCGCGGTTTGGCGCACCGTTCGAGCCTAGAACGACAGGCAGTCGGCGCCATTGATCACCGGAATTGACCGGTACGCCAGTTCAGCCACGTTACCACACTACAGCGCGCATGGAAACATTCCTCATCGATGTACCGATGCCCTCCATGGGGGCCACCGTCAGCGAGCTAACTGTCATCGACATCAGGGTGACTCCGGGTGTGGCAATCACCAAGGGTGAAAAGATCGCGGAGCTGGAGAGCGACAAATCTGTCTTCGAGTATGAGGCGCCGTGCGATGGGCATATTGTTGCGGTCCGCTGCAGGGCGGGCGACATCGTTCCGAGCAATGGTCCCTTTCTGCGCATTTCCACGTCGGACGTTGCGATGAAGCACCTTGAGGTGCCGCCGGGACAGGCGGTACCCGAGCCGGTGGCCGCATCGAAGCCATCTTCGGTCGTGCAGCCGAAGGCTTCGAACTCTGTGCCAACATCATCCGATGCAGTGAGAGCAAGCACCGCGGCTCAGCCACCCGTGATTCCGCCACACGCACGGCCCATGTCGCCTACACCTCATGCAAGCGGACTGCTGTGGACTCCCCGTGCTTTGAAGCTGCTGCAGGAGGCCGGACTTAGCCCCGACGCGGTGAGCGGCGTTCCGGCCACGGGGCCTGGGGGACGCATCTCAGGCGATGATGTTGCGCGCTATCTGGAGCAGCATGCGGGTGCCCGTGCCTCAAGCCCTGCAGCCATCACGGATGCCACGTCTTCCTGTTCGACTGAGACGGTTCGTATTGCGGGTGTGGGGTATGCGGTTCCTCAGAATGTCCGCCCGACGAGTGAAATTCTGCGGGCCTTTCCCGATCGCACGGAAGAGGAAATGCTCAAGCTTACAGGTATCAAAGAGAGGCGCTATGCCTCTGGCGATGAAACCGCAACCAGTCTCGCGGCCACGGCAGTGAGGCGGGCGTTGGCGCAGGCTGGAATGTCGGTAGAGCAGATCGATGGGATCATTTTGGCGACGATTATTCCCGATCAGCCCGTACCTGCAATGGCCTCGGCGTTGGCCCTGCATTTGGGCATACCCAAGGCACTCGCTTTTGATCTGAACGCAGCCTGCTCGGGGTGGCTCTATGCCCTGGAGGTTGGGCGTTCCTTCATTCGCGGAGGCACGGCGCACAACATCATCGTGGTGACGGCCGAATTGCTTTCCCGGATCACCAATCCGAAGGACCACGAAACGGCATTTCTGTTTGGTGATGGGGCCGGCGCCGCGATACTCACGGACTCACCTGGTGGACACCGGCTGCATCGCATGGCTCTTTCCGGGGATGCGACCCAGTTTGCCGCCATCCAGAGGCGTGGCGGTGGAGCGACGCGTCCCTTCCTCGCGCCTGGCGGAGCTGACCAGGCGGATTTCTATCTCCAGATGAATGGCGCCTTGGTCTTCAAGAGTGCCGTGGTAGGGTTCGCAGATCAGATCGAAGCCACGCTCAAGCGTCACAATCTTGCGCCCGAGGATATCGCATGGGTTGTGCCGCATCAGGCGAACGAGCGGATTCTGCGGGCCGTCAGCAAACGAATTGGCATCCCTTTCGAGAAAGTCGTCATGACGATCTCGCGGTATGGGAACACGAGCGGAGCATCGGTTTCGATGGCACTGGGCTGGGCAGCTCAGGAAGGAATTTTCCAGCCGGGTGACCGGATCATCTTCTGCAGCGTGGGCGCGGGATTGACCTTTGCGGGTGGCCTGCTGGTCTGGTAGTGCATTTGGATAGCCGCCCTCCACAAGGAGAAACTTGTGTTGGATGGCGGATAAGGCGTCAGACCTTGGCATTGCTAGGCGGGAAATGCGTAAACCGCTCCTGGCGAGCTGCGTGGAACTACGTGTCGCACTGCTTTACACGGTTTTTACCGAAATTGCCGAAGTTGTCGGAAAGGGTGACAACACGGCGACCAGCAGTGGGTTGGGGTTGGAGAGGGTAATTCTTCTTACGCCTGTTAAGCAATTCTTCAACTATCTATTCATCA
>JADZDZ010000321.1 GCA_020850785.1 Candidatus Sumerlaeota bacterium
ACTGGCACCTCCTATGGGCCAAAGCCGCGTAACACCATCCCACGATTTCGGGAGATGCACCCAGAACCGGGCAACTGGCAAGAAAAGCCTCGACAAGGCCGATCTCAATACCATTCTCCAGCCTAGGCTGGGCATGGAACCACTGATGTGCGGGATGGCCAAGTCTCCCAAGTCTCATAGATTCAGGAGGATAAATGGTCGAATATCTTGAATTGAGCATCGATGAGCTTCTCCTTGACGAAGACAATCCACGTCTTGGCTCTGTAAACAGCCAATCGGCAGCGCTGGAAGCCCTCGTGCACTTAAACGAGGCACATTTCCGCAACCTGATGCTTAGCATCAAGAATAATGGCCTTGATCCCGGAGATAATCTCTATGTGATAGAAGCAGATGGTGGAGACGACTTCACTGTTCTGGAGGGCAATCGACGCCTTTCGGCGCTTATTGTGTTGAACAATCCAGATGTTTTAGATGGCACCGAAGTTCCCGATACCATCAAAAAATCTCTCGTTCGAGCTGCGACAGGGTTTGATCGGACAAAAATTGAGCCAATTCGATGCGTCAAATTCGAACACCGGGAAGACGCAAATGAATGGATATATCGGCGGCACACTGGAACAGCGGATGGCGAAGGCAGGATTCAGTGGGGACCGTTGGAAATACAGCGGTTCTCTGGTGATCGATCCATACTCGATGTCATCGATTTTGTCGGCCGCAACGCCGACTACTCGGACGACGAGTGGGAATCAACGAAGTCAGTGATTGAAAGCCGAAAATCCAGCAATCTTGCACGTCTTCTTGAATCTGCACCCGGCCGCAAACACCTCGATATTTCGATATCAAATAGCGGTGACGGTAAGACTCCAATGCTGGGATCAGAACCCAAATGGGCGCTCAAGGTCCTGCGTCGGATTATCGACGATGTGCGGGATGGAATAGTCGACTCGCGTGACCTTAACAAGGCATCAGATATTGAAGGTTACTTTCAGAATCTTCCCAAAGACCTTCAGCCGCAGAAAGACAAATCTGACACCCCACGTCCCTTCAAGGACATCGACATCAAGAAGCGCCCGCCAGCTCCCGTCGTTGCGAAAACTCCCACAAAACAGAAAACTAAAAGTACCCCAAAACCTCGGATCACACTCGCACCAAGGCAGCATCCTTTTAATGCACCCAAGTCGACCAAGGGAGAAATCCTGTTGCGGGAAGCAGGAGGCTTGGATGCAAACAAATTTATTCTCTCTGCTGCATTTGTGCTCCGTAGTTTCGTTGAGCTTGCAATCAATGACTACATGGATGCGAATAAGATTCCCAAATCTGAAACGAATGGAAAGGGAACCGATGTCGAATTGGACCTAACCCAGAAGGCGGACAGAGTCTTGAAGCATATCGCGGCGACGGATAGTTCAAAGAAGGCTGACCTACGTGGTTTTCGAAATAATATTATTACGAAGACGTCCCCGACATCCATCCAGTCACTCAATGGGTTCGTCCATAACAAATTCCAGATTCCGACCGCAGACGCGCTTCGGGCAGGGTGGGATTGTTCTGTCCCAATCTTCATTGCCGCCTATGGAAGCGCATAATGCCAGACGTCCATCCATCCCTTACTCAAACTGGTCGCTACTCCCCGCTTCGCTATCCTGGCGGGAAAGGGAAACTCGCACGCTTCATAAAAGATATTGTGCGCTTAAATGGCTTGTCAGATGGCCGCTACGTTGAGCCATATGCTGGTGGTGCGGCCGTTGCCTGGGAGCTGTTACTTACAGGTGTAGTGCGTCGAGTTTCAATTAATGACATCAGTTTGCCGGTATTTGCATTTTGGCATAGCGTTCTAAACTCGACGGATGAGCTCTGTAAAATGATTTGTGACTGTCCGCTGACTGTTCAAGAATGGGACCGACAAAAGGCTGTATTCCGACGACAAAATGAGACTGATTATTTAAGACTTGGATTTTCTTTTTTCTTCCTGAATCGCACAAATCGATCTGGAATTCTGAAAGGAGGGGTCATCGGTGGACGCGACCAAACTGGAAGATGGAAGATTGACGCCCGATTTAATAAATCTGATCTTGTCTCTCGGATTGAGAAGATTGCATCGCTTAGGACGCGGATTGAACTAACAAATATTGATGCCGTGAAGTTCATTGAGACTAACGCAAAGCGGTTTGACAAAAAAACTCTTATTTATATAGATCCTCCCTATTTCGAGAAGGGGCGTTTTCTCTATCACGATGCTTATCGTGAAGAAGACCATGCTACTGTTGCAGAATCCGTGAAGAGTTTGAAGAGTGTGAGTTGGGTGGTGTCTTATGATGACGTGCGTCCGATCCATGATCTGTATGCTAAAGCACCTTGGCTTCAATACACCATAAACTATAGTGCCCGTAACATTACCAGAGGCAGAGAGGCGATGTTCTTTAGTCAGGGTCTTACTGTTCCAAATGTGCCTGCACCTTTACACGAAATTGACCGCGATCTTCGTAGTCGGCCGCGACCCGTTTCCAAACGTGAATTTGCCGCCTAGTTCTCCTTCTTCACTTTATCTGAAGACTTCACTGGAGAATTCTCAGGGGTAGTGTTCAGAGTTTCTCGCACATTTGTTTTGAGGGCGTGGTTTCCGAGCCTGGGGAGGTTGAGAGGGTTTCAAGGGAGAGAAGGAGGGCGCGCGCTTGAGCCATCGCCCCGTTTCCTGCGGCGCTTGCCTTGGTCGGCCCGGTGGTGGCGTTGATCGGCAATCCATCGCGGGGCGACCGCTGGCGCAGGCCGACTTGATTCAGGTGGTGCCGCCCATGGCTTGAATGGTCGGGGCGCCGGGACTCGAACCCGGAACCCCCAGCTCCCAAAGCTGGTGCGCTAGCCAAGTGCGCTACGCCCCGACGGGAGGGAGGTTGTCGGCTCAGGACCTTGTGCCTGTCAAGCCCCGCAAAAGATGCCACGGCGGCGGGAAGTTATTCACAGGTTCGGTAAATCGGGGATTTCGGTTGATTCTCTTCGGCGGCATCCTTCAGTTTTTCTGCGGGTTTCGCTGCGGTTTTTGGCATTTCTCCATTCGTTTGCCAGCGCGGCAGGCCCGACCCGTATGTGCCCGCCATTCCCGTCGCCGCAGGATCGCCCCGCGTGTTTCTGAAATCCCTCGAACTTCACGGTTTCAAGTCCTTCGCCCACAAGACCACGATTCAGTTTATGGAAGGGGTCACCATCGTGGTGGGGCCGAACGGTTGTGGGAAGTCCAACGTCCTCGATGCGATCCGTTGGGTGCTGGGTGAAACGAGCGCAAAGTCGCTGCGCGGCCAGAAGATGCACGACGTCGTGTTTCGCGGATCGTCATCGCTGAAGCCCGCGCACTTTTCCCAGGTGACGCTGACAGTCGACAACTCCTCCAGCCTGCTGAAGATGGACCAGTCGGAAGTGCAGGTGGCGCGGCGTTTGTTTTCCGATGGCGAGGCGGAATACCTGATCAACAAACAGAAGGGGCGCATGCGCGATGTGCATGAGCTGTTTCTGGATACCGGCCTTGGCGCCGATGGTTACTCGATCATCGAGCAGGGGCAGATCGGCGCGATGGTCGCGGCAAAACCGCGCGAACGCCGCGACATCTTCGAGGAGGCCGCCGGCATTTCACGCTACAAGGCGCGCCGCGAGGAGACGTTGCGCAAGCTCGTGCGGACAGAAGAGGATTTGATCCGCCTGTTCGACATCGTCAGCGAAGTCGAACGCTCCTGCAATTCGCTCTACCGGCAGGCGAAGAAGGCGGAGCGCCATCGCCGCGCCATGAAGCGGCTGCATCGCGCGCAAAAGCGCCTCATGGTGTTGCGCCACGGACTGTTGAGCGAAAGGAACGCGGCGCTGGAGGCGGAACTGGAGAAGGTTCGTTCCGTCTTCGAGGAGGCGAATGCAAAGCTGGCCAATGCGGAGGCGAAGCGCGCGGAGCTTGCACGGCTCGTCGAGGATTATCAGAGAAATTTTCAGGAACTGCAGCAGGAACGCTACGACCTGCAGCAGGCGGTGAATCGCGAACAGCGCCGTATCGAGAGCGCGCAGCAGTCCATCGCGGCGGTGCAGGAGAGAACCGCGCTGCTGGAGCGCGACCTGGCCTCCGCCGGCAACCGCGTTTCAATCCTCACACAGACCATCGCTGCATTGCAGGTGGACGTGGAGCGGGAGCAGAAGGCGCTCTCCTCCAGTTCGCAGGGCAATGATGAGGCGCAGCAGCGGCTCGAATCATTGCGTCGCGAGCAGGACCGCGTCTCGCAGGAAGCGCAGCGCCTGCGCCATGAGTTGCAGAGCGAGCGCGCGAAGGAAAACAAGGTCTCGCAGGACAAGCGCATTTCCGAATCCATCGTCGAGCGCGTGAGCGCGGAACTGGCAAATCATGAAACGTTGATTGCCAACGTGCGGAAGGAATCGGAGGAAGCGCAGGCGGAGGCGGAGAAGGCGCGCGCGGAAATGGAATCGCGCCGCGCCCGCGTGCGGGAATTGAAGGAGGAAACCGCCCGCATTCATGCGGAGATTCAGGCTGGCGATCGCGAGAAGAATGAACTGGCGGGACGGTTGGATCAGGCAACGCGCGCGTTCAACCAGGCCTCATCGCGTTTGGAGGCGTTGCAGGAACTGGAGGACAGCTACGAAGGATTTTATCGCGGCGTGCAGGTGGTGATGAAGGCCGCACAGGGCGGGAAGCTGAACGGAATTGTTGGTGTGCTTTCCAACGTGCTGAACGTGCCGAAGCAGTATGAGGTCGCGGTCGAAGTCGCGCTGGGCGGATCGTTGCAGGACATCATCACCGTCAGCGAACGCGACGCGCAGGCGGCGATCCAATTGCTGAAGCAGACGAACTCCGGCCGGGCGACGTTCCTGCCGCTGGACCTGCTGCAATCGAACACCCGCTACGACCATCTGGAGCGCATCATGGGGCGCGCCGGTGTGGTGGGCCTCGCGAAAAAATTGATCACCTACGATCCGAAGATTGAACCGGCGGTGGAACGCCGTCTTGGCAATACGCTGGTGGTGGAGCAGCTTCGCGTGGCGATCGACCTGCAACGCGAAGGCATTCGCAACCGCTACGTTTCCGTGGAAGGTGAGTTGGTCGATCCGTCGGGCGTGCTGACGGGTGGATCGCACCAGTCGCGCGGATTGTTGACGCGCACGCGGGAAATTCGCCAGTTGAAGGATGACGTGGCGAGGCTCGATGGCGAGCGGCGTGCGCTGGCGGACCGCATGAAGGCCGCCAAGGATCGCCTGTCGGAGGCCTACGCCCGCGCGGCGGAATTGCAGGCGACGGCGCATCAGGAGCAGATGGCGGAGGCGCGCGGAGAGAAGGACTTTCAGGCGGCGGAGGCGCGCGCGAAGGATCGGCGCAATGCGCTCGCAACGGCGGAGGCGCGTTCCGTGCAGCAGCGTCTGGACTTGGAACAGCATCGCACGGTGATCACCGATTGCGATGCGGGGCTCGCGCAACTGTCCCAGCGCATTTCCGAACGCGAAACAAAAATCGCGTCGCTGGAGAACGACTACACGGAACGCAGCAGGACGGTTTCGCAACTGAGCGAGGAAATTTCCAATGCACGTGCAAACCTGAGCGGCATGAGGGAAAGGCTGAACGCGCTCACCGCGAAGCTGGAGGAGTTGAAGCGGGACAGCGAGACCGCCGCAAGCGATCGCGAAACGCGCACGGCGGAACTGACAACGCTGGCGGAAAGCAGGCAGTCCGCCGCGACAGACGTGGCAGAGGCGGAATTGCTGCTGGGAACGCTGATCAAGCAGCGCGACGAACTGGAAGCCAGGCTCTCCACGATGCAGCAGGACAACGAGTCCAGCCTGCGCACGGCGCGCGAGGGGATCGCGCAGGTGCAGGAGCTTCAACGCGATCGCAACATCAAGGAAAACGCCCTGCGCGAGGTGGAAACGCAGGCAACGGAAGTGCGCGCGCAACTCGGCTTCCTGGCGCAGGAGGCAATGGACGAGTTTGGCCGCCCCGTGGCGGAAATCGCGAAGGAAATCGCCGAGGAGCTTTCACCGGAAGTGGATTCCATCATTGCCGCCGGCGACGAGGAAGAGGGCGAGGCGGAGGAAGATTCGCGCGACTTCACCAAGGATGATGCGATTGTCGATCCGCAGGAATTGCGGCGTTTCGTCAATGAGCTGCGCGAGAAGATCAGCCGCATGGGGGCCGTGAACGAAACCGCCATCGGCGAATACAAGACGCAGAAGGAGCGCCTCGACTTCCTCACGGCGCAGCGCGATGACCTGATCAAGGCGAAGGATTCGCTGACAGAAACGATTCGCAGCCTGGATGAAACGACGTCGAAACTTTTCCACGAAGCCTTCACGACGATTCGCCAGAATTTTGAGAACAACTTCCGCAAGTTGTTCAATGGCGGGCGCGGCGACCTGATTCTGGTGGAGGAGGAAGGTCATCCCGAACCGGGCATCGACATCTTCGCGCAGCCTCCGGGCAAGAACATCGGTGGATCAATCACGCTGATGTCCGGTGGTGAGAAGGCCATGACGGCGATCGCCCTGATGCTCTCGCTGTTTCAGTTCAAGCCGTCGCCGATTTGCATCCTTGACGAAATCGACGCGCCGCTGGACGACGTGAATTGCCAGCGCCTGTGCGACGCGCTGAAGGAATACAGCCGCACCACGCAGTTCCTGATCATCACCCACAACAAGATCACGATGTCGCTCGCCGACACGATCTACGGCGTGACCATGCAGGAGCCGGGTATCAGCAAGCTGGTGAGCGTGAAGTTCGACAAGATCGAGGAAAGCGGCCTGCTGGAAAGCACCGGCGCGTAACGCGTGCTCGAAATTCATTCCATCACGACGGGGCCCTTTCAGGAAAATTGCCACATCCTGCAGGACCCCGATACGAAGGAAATCGTGGTCATTGATCCCGGTGATGACGCGCCGGAATTGGTCGATTTCCTGAAGCGAATCGGCGGCCGCGTCACCGCCATCTGGAACACCCACGCACACATTGACCACATCGGCGCCAACGCGGCGGTGAAGCGTGCCACGGGCGCACCAATTTCCATTCACGAGGCGGAGAAGGACTGGCTCGGCTCCGCGATGCTTTGCGGCGCCGCCTTGTTCGGAATCCCCTTCGAACCATCAAAAGCTGACGTGCTGTGGAAGGATGGTGATGCCGTGACGGCGCTGGGCCGCGAGTGGCGTGTGCATCACGCACCCGGTCATTCGCCGGGAATGTGCACGATTTCCTGCGATGCGGAAAGGCTCATCATTGTCGGCGACCTGATCATGATGAACAGCATTGGCCGCACGGATTTGCCCGGTGGCGATGACCGGGCCATGGCAAAATCGCTGAAGGAATTTTTCGCATATGCGAAGCCCGATTGGCAAATCCTTAGCGGCCACGGTGGAAGGTCGTTGGTGCGGCAGGAAGTCCAACTAAATCACAATGCGCGTTACATGATCGAAGAATTCGGCGCCTGACCGTCCCGGATGATCACCTATCTGTTCCCAACATTGGCGGGAATTTGTTTCGGTGTCGTTGGTCTTTCCTACCGACTGGGGCAGGCGCGCGGCCTCGCGACGCCGATGGTTGTGCTGCACATGACGCTCGCGGGGGTTCTCTTCTTCGGCTTCCGGTTGAACGCGGAATCATTTGCCGTGCCCGCGATCGTGTGGGTGCTGGCGATTGTGGCGGGGCTTGCACAGTACGCCTCGATTGAGCTCGTGGCGGCGGCGCTCATCCGTGGGCCGCTGTCGCCGATCTGGTGCGCACTCAATCTTGTTTTTGTTCCCGTCATCATCTACTCGCGGCTGGCGCTGGGGGAGACGTTGGATATTTACAAGGTCGCGGGGATCGCGTTTGCGATAGCCAGCGTCGTCAGCGGCTCGCAGCGGTCCGCCGACTCCGGCGCTACGGCGACGCCAACGCGCTTTCTCCCCTATTTGTCCATTCTGGTCGCGGCGCTGCTTTGCAACAGCATCCTGCACGGTTCCATCAAGCACTTGGATGCGGTGAAATTGATGGCGGGCCACGGGAGTTTCTTTTTCTGCATCATGTACTTGTGTCTTGGGTTGCCAATCCTCGTGAAGCTTTTCGCCACCGGCTTTGGGGGGACATTCTCGCTCTGGGGTTTTTGCACGGGTTTGCTGGCGGCCTTCGGTTCCATCGCCGGGTTCAGCCTGATCGCAGCCTCCGCGAGCGCCCCGGCGGCCATCGTGTTCACGTTCAGTTCGATCTTCTCGCTCATTAGCGGTGCGCTTATCTCCGTTGCCTTCTTCCGCGAAAAGGTCACGGTTTGGTGGATGATCATGCTTACGCTGGCAATCGCGGCGGTGATCATGGTCAGCATTTCGTAGGCTGCCACCAACAGGGATTGGGCGTTCTTCGCATGATGATGACGCGCACGCTGACAGACCTTGAAGCGATTGATCTGTGCGAGGCGCTTCGCCGCAGCGTGCTGGAGCGTTCTCCGCGTACCGCCCGCGCCGTTGAGGACATCCGACAGGCCGACTGGAAGGCCATCCCTTCCCGCGAGCGTGGCACGCTTGCCATCGCGGCGATGATGGATATCGATGTCGCGATTCCTGCGGCGCGGCGTCACGCGCGGCAGTTGTTGATCGATCTGGAGAATGCAGGGTTGCTCGCGGAGCAGGATTCTTCCCGCGTTCGTGAGGAAGTTTTCCCTGTCTATACAGACCTTTCGCCAGCGGATCAGGCGGCCATGGCGGGCGATCTGCGTTTTGTCATGAGGGATGAATTCACGTCGCGCCTGTCGCAGGTGGCGGGACCCGTTGCGGCTTTGGATTTGCTGGATCGCTCCTGCGCGAAGCTCAAGGGCCAGCGCGCCGCCCAGTTTCTGGCTGCGCTCGCCTATCCCGTGATCGTTGCGGACAAGTCGCGACGCCGCTGGGCCCACCGCTACGGCCTGCTCGCGGAGGTGAAGGAGACGCGCTCGAATCGCAACGAGGCACTGAAGATTTTTGGAGAACTGGCGCATCGTGCGGCGATTCCTGCGGCGGAATTGAACGTGATCCTTGGCGTGTTCACCGGCGTACAGAAGGTGGAATCGGAGGACGCGGCGCTGTGCCTTGCGGAGCCACGATGTTCCGATTGTCCGCTGCGCGAGGGATGCCAGTACGGCCGATTCCGCCTGCAGCAGGGGAGTGATGCCAACGGCGCGGGGCGGCGCAACCTGGCGACGGCAATGCTGCCGGAGGATCGCCCCCGCGAGAAACTGGCACGCATCGGAGCCGGAGCGCTTTCATCCGCGGAACTGCTGGCGATTCTGCTTCGCACGGGGACGGAAAGAGAGCACGCCGTGGAACTTGCCTCAAAAATTCTGCGGACTGCGGGATCGCTGGATCGATTGGCCCACATGAGCATCGGGGAATTGACGAGGATGGAGGGGCTGGGGCCGGTCAAGGCGGTGACGATTCAGGCTGCGCTGGAACTGGCGCGGCGACTGGGCGCGTCCCAGCCACAGCCGGAGGAGCCTCCCGTCACCGGATCGCGCGACGTTTTCGAGCGGCTGAAGCCGTACTTCCTGAACCGGCGCAAGGAACAGTTTGTGGTGTTACTGCTGAATGCCAAGCGACGCATCACGCGCCAGATTGTCGTCACCGAGGGCATCCTGAACCAGTCGTTGGTGCATCCGCGCGAGGCCTTTCAGGAAGCCATCAAGGATTCCGCCAGCGCCGTCATTTTCGTGCACAACCAGCCCAGCGGCGATTCGCGCCCCTCCCGCGACGACATGGCAATTACCCATCGACTCACACAGACCGGGGCGATTATTGGCATTCCCGTCCTCGACCATGTGATCATGGGCGGAGACAATTACTACAGCTTTGCCGACAGCGGAACCCTGGACGCCCATCCGTGACCGATCCATTGTATAGACGTCTATACACAGGAATGCCATTGAAGGTCCTTGCCATCGCACTCCTGTGCGGCGCGATGGCGTCATGCCGCCCGCCGGAAGGGCAGGGAAGAAGCAAGGCCCTGCCGAAGGACAAGAAACCGGAGGACGTGAAGCAGGATAAACCATTCCTGACCCCGGTGCTTGCAAAGCGCGTGAAGCGGGGTCAGGTCACCTCCACCGTGGCGACGACGGGCTCAGTGGTTCCCTACAGCAGCCGCCTGATCCGCAGTGAGGAGGCGGGACGGCTTCACTTCGAACGACAGTGGCGCGAGGGTGAGTTCATCACCAAGGGAACCGTGATCGCGCGAATCGCTGCGGAGACATTGCAGAACGATATCGAGCGCGCGAAGGCGGACGTGGACCTGCAGCAGGAATCCCTGAACATCGGAAAGAAGTCGATGGATTCCGCCGTCCGCGAATACCAGACCTTGCAGGACCTCTACAGTCGCGGAATTGCAGCGCTGAAGGACGTGGACGCATCGCAGCTTGCCATGGAGCGGGCGGTGAATTCCCACCGCCAGAACGGCATCGGCCTCGAAAAATCGAAGGCGGCGCTGCGGTTGTTGGAAGATCGCCTTGAACGACTTGAAATCGTCGCCCCCTTCGACGGCTTGATCGTGGCGCGGACGACGCTGGATGGAACGAAGCCCTTCGCAACCACCTTCGGCTCGGAAACCATCACCGACTACGATGGTCGCCTGATTTCCTCGGATTTTTCCGTCTGCGGAATCATCGACACCAGTCGCGTGCTGCTGCGCTGCGACCTGACCAGTCGCGACATTGGCCTCGTGCGCCTTGATCAGGAGGCCAGCGCGACGATCTACGCGAATCAGGACCTGTCGGTGGAGGGGAAGGTCGTGGAGATTGGAAAATCCGCCAGCGCCGACACGCGCGCGTTCGTGATTGATGTGCTGGTGGAGAATCCCGATCGCGCGCTGAAGCCCGGCATGTTTGGCCGTGTGGACATCGTGACGGAGCGACGCCGCGATTCGATCTCGATCGACAAGGACATGATCACGAAGCGGAACAACAAGACCGTGGTCTTTGTTGCGGAGAAGGGAACCGACGTCGATTACTACGTGGCGCGCGAAGTCCCCATCGAGGTTGGCCTGGAAGGTCGCGACAAAATCGAGGTTACTTGGGGATTGAAGGAAGGGGACGCGGTCATCACGCGCGGTTTTGAAGTGCTTCAGGACAAGTCGCCGCTCAGCGTCATCTTCCCGGACGATCCCGTTGCATCGGCCAGTGACAAGCTGGCAACGACCACCGGAGAAAACAACAGCACCACGATCACGCTGGGCTCGCCGGGCGGCGCCTGATCACTTCTTGGGAATGGCGGCCATGGCTTCCAGCCTCTTGCGCGCCCACTGCTCCGCAATGTTTCCCGGCAACACTCGCAGGTCGCCGTTCGTCTGCTGAAGCGTCTGCAGCGCCAGCGCACGATTCGGCGACTGCGGATTGCGCGCCTCTGCGGCGATATAGGCCATCGTCTCCCAATTTTCCTGGGCGCGATTCGCATTCAGGATCGCCGCGTTGATGCTGCGCGGATTGTCCTGGTCGATGGCCACGCGCAATTCGTTGGCGCTCGCACGAAGGTCCTGCGCCGCCGGATCGAACACAAGAATTTCATCCATCTGCCGAAGCATCTCGCGCGCGAGTCGCATCGGCGCCTGTTCCTGCGTTTGTGGCTCCACGCGGCCGACAACCGCCATCTTGTGTCCTGCAACCGCGCCAATCAGCAGGCCCATGAGGAATGCGGTTCCCGTGACGATCTTGCGCCAGTTCTTCGCCGCGAAGTACTTCACGGATGATTCGCGTCGCAGCGTGTAGGTCAGGAAGGTTTTCTCCACGTCCAGACGGAACGCATTAACATCCAGCGGGCGCTTCGGCACGTTGAGCTGCATGGATTGCGCAACCAGTCGCACCACATCGGGGTCCAGCTTCGGCAGCACATTCAGGATGGGGATGATGCGTCCCTCCTTCACGTAGGCGAGTTGGGTCTTCACGTCCGATGCCGGTTCCACCGGCGCACGCCCCGTCAGCATGTAGTACAACGTCGCGCCAAGGCTGTAGATGTCGCTGTGCTTCGTGGCCTGTTCCCCACGCGCCTGCTCCGGCGACATAAAGCGCGGCGTTCCCGCAACGCGCTGGTGGAAGGCTTCATGCGCCGCGCTGTCCTGCGTGCGTGAAATGCCGAAGTCGGTGATCTTCACGGTGCCGGTTGTTGAAAGAAGGATGTTCGATGGTTTGATGTCGCGGTGGATGATTCCGCTTTGATGCAACGCATCCAGTCCGCGCGCGCACTCTCCGATGATGCGAAGCGCATCAGGCACCGGCAGGCGGCCGCGGCGCTTCACCATTTCATCCAACGATTCCCCCTCAACATATTCCATTGCGAAGAAGGGAACGTGATCCACCTCGTGCCAGCTGTAAATCCTGACGATGTTCTCATGCTGGATTCCGCTGGCAAGTTCCGCCTCGCCGCGCAGTTCGCTCGCGTTGTTGGGGTCCGCCAGCACCTCCGGAGGAAGGAACTTTAGCGCAACCGTGCGCTTGAGCTTCGTGTCGCGCGCCTTCACCACCGCGCCCATGCCGCCAACGCCAAGGACGCTGCTGACTTCAAAGCCTTCGCGGCGTGCGAGGTCCGTGACGACCTCCTCAACGCTGCGCTCTGTTTTTTGTTCCCCTCCTTCAACGGCCTCCTTGCGCATCTTGACCAACTGCGCCTGCAGTTCGTCGAAGGTATCCTGCAGGACCTTGCTGGCGGAACGGTCGCTAATCGTCATCGGTGGAAACTATCACACATGAACAGGCCTTTACTTTCGCAACTCTGCGGTCATCGCGAAACGGCAGGCAAGCGGGGATTTCCCCCTGGTCGGGGTCGGGATGCCTAAAAATGAGAAAGGCGCGGAGGGAGCTCCGCGCCTTTCGGGGTTTTTGTAAACTCTGAATTACCAGCTGGACTTCGTCACGCCAACCAGTTGTCCCATATGCGCCAGACGGCGGAACTCGTTGCGGCAAAGGCCGAACTTCGTATATACGGCGCGGCTGCGGCCCGTCAGGAGGCAGCGGCTCTTGAAACGCACCGGGGACGCATTGCGCGGAATCTTCTGAAGCTTCGCGAAGGCTTCCACCACTTCCTCGGGGGAGGACTTCGGGCTCTTCATGATTTTCTTGTATTCACGGCGACGCTCATCATACTTCTTGATCAGCGCGGCGCGCTTGTTATTCCGGGCAATCTGGCACGTCTTTGCCATTGGTGTTGATCTGATCCTTTGATTTCAGTGGACTTAGCCATGCTTCCTTGAAAGCGTTGGCAAAATCGGCTGCGAAGGGGAAGCGATTCACCCCCCTTCTGTCAATGGAAACTCGCAGCGGCCAACAATCCGCGCAAAGGGCGCTTGAGTTATCACCCCGCCCCGTTACCCTGCCAGTCCCAATTGAAATGGAACAACTTACAAAAATCATGGCCAATCGTAAACTTCACTCTCACGTTGTCACCAAGGGCGCCGCGCGCGCTCCCCATCGGTCCTACCTGCGGGCAATGGGCCTTACGGACGCAGACATTGAAAAGCCCTTCGTCGGCGTCGCATCCTCCTGGAACGAGGCGACCCCTTGCAACATCGCCCTCGATTGGCAGGCAAAGGCGGCCAAGGAAGGGATCAAGAAGGCGGGCGGAACGCCCCGCGAATTCGTGACCATCGCCGTCAGTGACGGCATCGGCATGGGCCACGAGGGAATGAAGGCGTCGCTGGTGTCCCGCGAGACCATCGCGGACAGCGTGGAACTGATGGTGCGCACGCACTGCTACGACGGGTTTGTGGGCCTCGCGGGCTGCGACAAGTCACTGCCGGGAATGCTGATGGCCATGGGCCGCTTGAACCTGCCGGCGATTTTCCTCTACGGCGGAACGATCAAGAAGGGGGAATTCCACGGTTCCGACATTAGCGTGATGGAAGTCTTCGAGGGCGTGGGAAAATTTCAGGCGGGGAAGATTTCCGCCGACGATCTGCATGACATTGAATGCGGGGCCTGCCCCGGCGCGGGATCATGCGGCGGCCAGTTCACCGCCAACACGATGGCCTGCGTAAGCGAGGCATTGGGCATGGCCCTTCCCGGTTCCAACTCCGCACCGGCGGAGGATCGCGCGCATCGCGGTCCGATTTCCGAGCAGGTCGGCGCCGGCGTGATGAACATGATCAATCGCAACCTTCGTCCGCGTGACATCATGACGCTGAAGGCTTTTGAGAATGCCGCCGCAATCGTTGCGGCAACCGGCGGTTCCACGAACGCATTCCTGCACCTTCCCGCCATCGCCGCCGAATGCGGAGTCAAGTTCACCATCGAGGACATTGATCGCATCAGCCGTCGCACTCCGCTGATCGCGGACCTGAAGCCGGGCGGAAAGTACCTCGCGGAAGATGTCCACAATGTGGGCGGCATTCCCGTGATCATGAAGGTGCTGGTGGATGCGGGCCTGATGCACGGCGACTGCATCACCTGCACCGGCAGGACGATGGCGGAAAACCTGAAGGATGTCGTGGTGCCTTCAAATCAGGATGTGATCCGCACCATCAACAATCCCGTGCGCGACACCGGCGGCCTCGCGATCATGAAGGGAAATCTGGCGCCGCGCGGTTGCGTGATCAAGACGGCGGGTGTGAAGGTTCTCCATCATCGCGGCCCCGCGAAAGTGTTCAATTGCGAGGATGACGCATTCACCGCAATTTCCAGCCAGAAGATCAAGAAGGGGGACGTTGTGGTGATTCGCTACGAGGGGCCGAAGGGCGGCCCCGGCATGCGCGAAATGCTGGCGCCCACGGCGGCCCTCGTCGGGCAGGGGCTTGGCTATGACTGCGCGATGATCACCGACGGACGCTTCAGCGGCGCCACGCGCGGCCTGATGATCGGGCACGTGACGCCCGAAGCCCAGGAGGGCGGAACGATTGCGCTGGTGCGCGATGGCGACGTGATCGAACTCGATGCAGAGAAGGGCACCATCCACCTTGAAGTGAGCGATGAAGAACTCGCGGCTCGCAAAAAGGAATGGGCACCGATCGAGCCCCGTTACAAGTCGGGTGCATTGGCGAAGTACGCAAAACTGGTCGGCCTTGCAAGCGAGGGTGCGCTTACCAGCCCCGGCGGCTTCAATCCCATCGACCCGGACAAGTTGGTAATTCGCGATTAGGACGGCTCCCGAAATTTCGCGGCCATCCAGAACCTGTGCACCAAGTCCCAAAATAGCATGGATTTGGTCGGGAGAGCAAACGCTTGAAAGCGTCGGCTCTCCCGGCCATTCGTGCGAAGATCAATAATCCAATATCGTCCCGCAGGCGCGAATCGTTGCGCGGTTACTCCACCGCATCCGCAATATCCACAATGCCATCCTGATTCACATCCAGCCCGCCGGGGTTTGCGGTGATGCCAAGCAGGACGCGGCGGATCAGATCATAGTCAATCACCGGCGTGGCCGTCGCTGAAGCTGTTGGCGATGCGCTGGGGGACGTTGTCGGCGTGGCGCTCGCCGAAGGCGACGCGGTGGGTGAGGCCGTCATCGTCTGC
>JADZDZ010000322.1 GCA_020850785.1 Candidatus Sumerlaeota bacterium
ATGGCGGATTGTTACTTTGTCTGAAAACCCTTTTCTTGTATTTTTAGCGCAGGCGGATTCGCCGGCAGCGGCATCGGATGCGGCTGCGGAAACCACGACGGCAGAGCCGCTGGCTGCTCCGCCGACGGCCCCAAAGCGGGAGGGCGGGCTGTTTGATCCCTCCATGTTCTTCATGATGGCGGTGGTGTTGGTGGCGTCGATTTTCCTGCTTCAGCGGCCAGAAAAAAAGCGTCAGGAGGAGCGGCTGAAGGCGCTGGAGGGGATGAAGAAGGGGGACAAGGTGATCACGACGAGCGGCATGCACGGCGTGGTGTCGCGCGTTAATAAGGAGAAGGAGACGATCTTCGTCACGGTGGCGAAGGACGTGGAGATTGAGTTTTCGAAGGCGGCAGTGAACCCCTACACTGAGCCGAAGGCGGAACCGAAGAAGAGCGAACCGACGGCAGACGCGAAGCAGGTTGAGTCGCCGAAGAAGGTGAAGGCCTGAGCCGCGCAAACCGGCGGGATCATCGAGCAATGGCTGCAGTGACGAACAAGCAACAGAGTAGCGCGCTGAACCGGCGTCCCATCAACGCGGAGGAGTTGCGCGATCATGCGGCGGGTCATCACCTGCAGTATCATCCGGTTACGTTCGATGAGGTGCGCAAGGACCCGGAGGTGTTGTCGTGGATCGAGGCGGCGGACCGGAACCTTGCGGCGATCAACTACACGGATCATGGCATTCGTCACATTTCGCGCGTTGCGAACCGCGCGGTGTTGATCACGCGTGATCTGGAGCTGTCGGAACGGGAGCGTCACCTTGCGGGCATTGCCGGTTACCTGCACGACATTGGGAATGCGGTGCATCGCGTGGGGCACGCGCAGTCCGGTGCGATCATGGCGTTCAGCATCCTGACACGGATGAAGATGGACCCTCTGGAGATCGGCATCGTGATCGGCGCGATCGGAAACCATGATGAGGGGACGGGCGAGCCAATCAACAATCCTTCCGCGGCGTTGATCCTTGCGGACAAGTCGGACGTGTTGCGCTCGCGCGTGCGGAGTTCCACGCCGATGTTGACGCGCGACATCCATGACCGGGTGAACTTTGCCGCCACGGACAGTCAGATGCACGTGGACCGGGCGGGGCACCTGATCACGCTGAACCTGACGGTCGATACGCGCGTGTCACCGGTGATGGAATACTTTGAGATTTTTCTGGGCCGCATGACGATGTGTCGGCGCGCCGCGAATTTCCTGAATTGCGACTTCTCACTCGTCATCAACGGCACGCCGCTGCTGTGATGATTCAAAGAAAGATGATTTGAAAGAATGCAAAAAGTAATCAGTCCCAAGTTGGTCATCGTCGGCATCATCACGCTGATCTGCATTTACCTGACGTATCCCACGTTCCGCTACTTTTTTGCGGTGTCGAGCGCGGGCGGGCATGCAACGGCGGAGGAGCAGGCGAAGATCGATGAACTGCGCGACAAGGGTCGCGTGATCAAGCTGGGTCTGGACCTTCAGGGCGGCGTGGATTTCCTGCTGGCGGTGGACACGGACCTCCTGAAGCGCCGCAGTATTGAGAACGACGCGGAGGCGATTCGTTCCGCCTTCGGCAATGACGAGGTGGATGCGCGCGTCGCGGTGGATTCCAAGGACGCAGCGAACCTGAGCGTGACGATTACGCTGAACGACCCGGCCGGGGCGAAGATCGCGAGCGAAACGCTGAAGGATTTGATGGATCGCGAATCGGTTCACCTGAAGGCGGAATCGGGCAACGCGGTTGCGCAGTTGGCTGAAGGGAAGGAAGTGAAGCTGGTTCCCGATCAGGCGCGTTTCAACACGATCGTCGGTCAGGCGATGGAGGGTGCGCTTCGCGTGGTGAAGGATCGCCTGGACAAGTTCGGTCTCACGCAGCCGCTGGTGACGCGCGCCGGTTCCGATCGTATCAAGGTGCAGGTTCCCGGTGAGAGCGATCCGGATCGCCTGCGCGATTCGCTGCTGAAGACGGCATCGCTGGAGTTCCGCCTTGTTCATCCGCAGCATCGCACGGAAATCGCGCAGTTTGTCGAAGGCGGGGCCAATGGGCTGCTGCCGAATGAAATCACCGGCCATGCGCGCAAGGACCTGATCGAAACGATTCCTTCGCCGATGGACGCGAAGGAAACGGTGAAGAAGCTGAAGGACAATATTCCCGGCGTTCCCGCAGGTTATGTGCTTCGTCTGGGCCGCAGGAATTTCATCGATCCCACCACGATGCAGGTTGATCGGTCGAAATCCATCGATGACCTGATTTACATGGTGCGTTCGGACGTGCCGCTGGGCGGCGAACGGCTTCGCCGCGCGGTGGTCTACACGGACCCGACGGAGCTTTCCGATCCGGTGATGGTGTCCATCACCTTCGACAACGAAGGCGGCCGCATCTTCAAGGACATCACCACGGACCACACGGGGGAGAGCTTCGCGATCATCCTGGATGACGTGGTGTATTCCGCGCCGAACATTCGCGAGCCGATCGTGGGTGGTTCCGCATCAATCAGCGGCGGCTTCTCCCAGAGTGAGGCGCAGGACCTTGCGGTGGTGCTGAAGGCGGGCGCGTTGCCGGCGCCGTTGCGCGTGATTTCACAGAACACAATCGGGCCAACGTTGGGCGCGGATTCGATTCGCGATTCGGGCAAGGCGGTTATCATCGGCGGCATCCTGATCATCATCATGATGGTGTCGATCTACCGTACGGCGGGCTTCGTGGCGGTTCTGGCAATGGTCCTGAACGTGCTCCTCATCATGGCGATCCTTTCGCTGATGAATGCGACGCTGACGTTGAGCGGCATCGGCGGCATCCTGCTGACGATGGGCATGGCGGTGGACGCAAACATCCTGATTTATGAACGCCTGCGCGAGGAGTTGCGCGGCGGCAAGCCGATGCGGGCCGCGATCAACATCGCGTTTGATCGTGTGTTCACCGTTATTCTCGATTCCCACATCACGGCGCTGCTTCCGGCGCTGGTGCTGGTGCTCTTTGAAATCGTCGATGGTTCGATGAAGGGCTTCTGGCTGGCGATTTCCATCGGTCTGATCGCAAACATGTACACCGGCATCGTGGTGTCGCGCGCGCTGATCGAGGCGTACTACAACAAGTTCAAGGCGATCTCCGTCGGCACGTGGCATCTGCTGCACGGCGTGACGGTTCAGTGGATGAAGTTCCGCTGGGTGGGCCTTGTGTTCTCCGTGGCGTTGACGGTGCTCAGCATCGGCGTGATTGCGGTTAAGGGACCCGGTTTCGGCGTGGATTTCACCGGTGGCGTGCTTGTGACCGTTGAAACCACGAAGCCGACGACGCAGGCGGAACTGCTGAAGCTGTTCGAGGAGGATTTCCGCGACACGCGCGTGATCAAGATCATGAACAAGGAGCAGTGGCAGGTGACGGTGCCGCTTCTTGAGAACAAGAAAACGGGCGTGGCGCCGACGCTGGAGGAGGCGCGCGCCACCGTGCTTTCGCGCATTGAGAAGGCCTACGGCGACAGCGCGAAGGTGGTGGGAACGTCTGCTGTGGATGCGTTTGTGGGCGACGACTTCAAACTGGTGGCGATTCTGTCGCTAATCGTGACGTGCGTCGTGATCCTGGGCTTCCTGGCGCTGCGATTCCAGTGGATCTTCGGCCTCGGCGCGGTGTTGGCGCTGGTGCACGACGTGTTCCTGTCCGTGGGCGTGTTCCGGTTGCTGGGCCATTCCGTCACGTTGGATGTGGTTTCGGCGCTGCTCATTATTCTCGGTTATTCGGTGAACGACACGATTGTCGTGTTCGACCGCATCCGCGAGGACATGCAGAAGCGCGCGACGGCAAATGTGTTCGACGTGATCAACACGGCGATCAACGAAACGCTTAGCCGCACGATGCTGACATCGGTTTCAACGATGCTGGCAATCGCGGTGATGTACTTCTTCGGCGGAGCTGGCCTCACGGACTTCGCGCTGATCCTGCTGCTCGGTGTTGCGTTCGGCACGTACAGTTCGGTGTTCGTGGCAACGGGCATGGTGTACATCTACCTGGAGAAGCGTGGCGTGGCGCAGATTTTCGGGGCGAAGAAGGCCACGGCGCGTATTGCGCCGACGAAGGCGAAGGCATAACACGAATTCATTAACAGGGCCGCGCGCTCGAAGCCGCCGCCCCTTTCAAGGAGCATTGTGACGATGGGCAACAGGAAGATGTACTACGACAAGGACGCGAATCCCGCCGTGCTGAAGGGAAAGACAGTGGCCGTCATTGGCTACGGCAGCCAGGGGCACGCGCAGGCGCAGAACATGCGCGAAAGCGGCGTGAACGTGATCATCGGCCAGCGTCCCGGCGGTGCAAATTATGACTTGGCGAAGTCGCACAAGTTCGAGGTGCTGAGCGCGGCCGACGCGGCGGCAAAGGCGGACATCATCCAGATTCTTCTTCCCGATGAGTTGCAGAAGAAGGTGTATGAGAACGACATCAAGCCGCACCTGACCGCCGGCAAGGCGCTGGTGTTCAGCCATGGCTTCAACATTCATTTCAAGAACATCGTCCCGCCGAAGGACGTGGATGTTTACATGGTGGCGCCGAAGGGGCCGGGGCACCTTGTGCGCTCTGTCTATGCAGAAGGCGGCGGCGTCCCCTGTCTGATTGCGGTCTATCAGGATGCGACGGGCAAGGCGCGCGACCTCGCGTTGGCGCAGGCCTCCGCAGTGGGTGGCGGCCGTGCGGGCATCATCGAAACGACGTTCAAGGATGAGACGGAAACAGACCTGTTCGGCGAGCAGGCGGTGCTCTGCGGCGGCGCGAGCGAGCTGGTGAAGGCGGGCTTCGAGACGTTGGTGGAAGCGGGCTATCCGGAAGAGATGGCCTACTTTGAATGCCTGCACGAACTGAAGCTGATCGTGGACCTGATGTACAAGAAGGGTCTTGCGGGAATGCGCTACTCCATCAGCAACACGGCGGAATATGGCGATTACACGCGTGGCCCGCGCGTTGTGAACGCGAACACGAAGGCGGAAATGAAGAAGATTCTGAGCGAAATCCAGAAGGGCGAGTTCGCCAAGGAATGGATCGACGAAGCCGATGGTGGGATGAAGAAGTTCCTGAAGATGCGTCAGGACAATGCCGATCATCAGGTTGAGGTCGTTGGCAAGCGCCTGCGCGGCATGATGACCTTCCTGGAAAAGAAGTGACAAACGCCCTGCGGCGTCTGTGAGTCAAAATGAGGGGTCTGCGTCCGCGCAGGCCCCTTTTGCTTTCACGGGATTCATTCATGACACGATTTCCTCATCGCATTGTCCTCACCGCCGCGCTGGTGTTCGCGTCGGCCTTGATGGCGCACGCGCAGAACCGGCTGGAGACCCCGAAGGAATTGAACCAGGGGTTTCGCGCTCACGAGAACGTGGTTGCGGTGGAGCTGGAACGCCTTCGCATGGAGCGGGAATTCCAGCACACGAAGGAATCGGAATTCGATGCGCTGGATGAGGCGGCAAGGAAGGCAATTGTTGATCCGGAATTTACCGCAGCGTGGGAGAAGACCGGCGGGTGGAAGCTGGCGTCCAACGATGATTTCCTGCCGAAGGCACTCGCGAATTTTCGATTGGATTTCAGTGGCAGCAAGGCCGTGGTGAAAACCACGCAGGAGAAGCTGGTTGCGCGCGTGGGCGTCGGTGAATTGTTGCCGGTGGAACACACCGACGTCTCGTCCTATTTTCTGGAAGTGACGGATGTGAACGCGGAGGCGAAGACGATCCGTCTGGCAGTGGGCGATGTTGTCTATACGCTGCACGCGGATGGGAAGGTGGACGCGCCAACCACGCAGGAGTTGCTGGCGCGATTGAAGGAGAAGCTGGGTGCCTACAAGGTGGACGGCGCCGCGCATAGCTACGTAGTGGCGAAGCCAAAGCTGGCGGAAATTCTGCCCATCCTGAAGCACAACGCAAAGATTCCCATCCGGCAGTCTCACCTCATTGTTGACAAGAATTTTGAGTACCGCGTGACGGCGCGGCCGCTGGAGTTCGTGCTGTCGATGCTGTGCCTTGCCTACGGTGAGGATGGCGGGCGCACGATCGTGTGGGAGAAGAGCGACGCGGGCTACTACCTGCGCCCCTTTCCCATCGGCGAGCGGGTGTTCGATCATTCGCTGCCAAAAATGGAAGTGAAGTCGATCGCGGAGGATTCGATGACCGCGGTGCTGGTGATGGATGGGAAGGAATCAACGATCGCACCGCTGGATTTCGTGCCGATTCCGCTGGGTGGGAAAACCTACATTGACGCTATCGCGGGTTCGATCAGCGCCAAGTGGCACGAGGTGGTGATTGATGCGGGAGGAAGCAGGATCGTAGTGGCGACGCTGCCGGCGGAGTTGGCCACGAAACCCATCACCGCAAAAACGCGTGAGCAGATTCGCGTGCGCATGCTGTGCAATTATCTGTCGTCGCTGGCGGGAGTGAAGATCATCCCGGGGAGCGTGACCATGGAAACGGGAATGTTCGTGGGGAACAACACGCCGTTCGGCGAGGTCTGGAAAAACTTTCTTGCCGATCACGAATGGAAATACCGCTGGGTGGGTGCGAATGAAATCCTTTTGGACTACCCCGAATACCTGACGGCGCCGGAAGTTGAGAAGCAGCGCCAGAGCGCAAAGTGATTCGCGGCGAAACGCGCCCATGAATTTCAAACAACAAGCGCGTCTGGTTCCGCGCGAGTACTGGTTCCTCGCGGTGCAGGTGCTTGCGATGCTGGTCTATTTCCTTTCCGCGACTCCGCTGACGCTGAAGGATGTTGCCGTTCGGGACGAGGCGCGCAGCTACGCGTTCACAGCAACGGAGGAAACGGCGACGACGCGCGCGCTGATGCTGGGCAATTGGTCGCTCGCGGCCGATGGTGCCACGGCGGGGGATGCGGATGCGGCGATCGAGATTCCGTTGCCGGGTGGCGCCTGGCGGTCGCTGAAGTTCCGCATCATCGGATCGGGGAAGAATGAATGGGTGGCGACGACGCAACGGAACTACGAACGCAACACGCGGATGAAGGTCTTCGCCGGCGATGAAATTGCGATCGAGGGGCGGCAACTTCCCGGTGCGGGAAATCCGGAGGGAAACCTGAAGCTGCGCATCGCGGCGCGGGGGGAAGCGGGCGGGCGGATTGAGCGCATTCATGTGCGCCTGAGTGCTTCGGAAGTAGTCCCCGCATTGCAGCCGGTGCCTGCGGTTTTCTTCGCGGCGCTGTTTCCCTTCGCGGCCTATCTCCTTCTGGTGCTTGGCGCGCGGCGCGAGACATCAATGGCGACGAAGGCGGCGGCGGTGCTCTCGATCCTTGCAATGACAGCGTGCCACTTTCGCGCGGATGCGCTGCGTGGGTTGTGGATCGCAACGGCGGGATTGTTTCTGGCAGCGGCAGGCGCACCCTTCCTGCGAATGATTCGCGGGTTCAGGGACGAAGTCCTGACGGACACACGCAGCGTCCGCCTTGTGGAGGTCGCTGCCACGCTTGCGCTGATGGGGTTCGCGCTCTGGACGCGATGGGAGGCGTTGTTGGCGGAGCGCCTGCTGCCACTGCGGCCCGATGCGGCGGGTTATGTGTTCATTGCGTTGCATGGCAGCCTGTTTCAGACGGCGCTGGAATCGGCTCCCTGGGTGCGCGAACCACTGTTTCCCGCGCTGCTTCGCTGCTTCTTCTCCGTGTTTTCCGCGAGCGAAACCGCCGCACGCGCCGCATCAGTCTTTATCGGAGCCTTGGTTCCGGTGTTCACCTACGTGGTGGGACGAAAAGTTTTTTCGCCGCTTGGCGCATTCGTCGCGGCGGGACTTCTGGCGCTCAATCCCTTCATGGCGACGCTCAGCGCGAGCGCGCTGCGGGACGACCTGCTTTCACTGCTATTCCTCCTGTTGATATGCGCGGCAATCAGTGCAGAAAAGTTTGCCCACTGGCGTTCGGTATTGATTGGCGTTTGCGCGGCGGGGCTTGCACTGACGCGCCTCAGCAACCTGTTCGTGCTGCTGCCGATCATGGGCGGAATTGCATGGCGGCAGCGATGGCGGTGGAACGAGGTCGCCGTCTGTGCGACGCTGTTCGTGCTTCCCGTGGTTCCTCATCTGATGTTCAACGCGCGGATTGGTGGTGGGGATTATTTCCACAGTGCGAGCGTGCATGAGGCGTACTATCTGAACCGGTTGCATGTGGGGGAGAGCGGCTATCCGGCGACGGTGCCGGAGTGGAACGCCGATCCCTACCGCAAGGTGACGTCGGCGGATTCGCTGCTCACCAGCGGTGGAATCGTTGCGGGTGTGCGGCGAATCGCCGTCGGCTACGGAAAAATTTTCCTTCTGAATTTTCCCCACGGGATGCTGTTTCGCGGGAATGAATTGGCGATGGCCTTTGGATTGATCGGGGCGTGGGTGCTGATTCGTCGGCGCGAGGCTTGGTGGATGGCTGGTGCCTACGTGATCTTCATGTTCCCCGTGGCGGTGATTGCGGCGATCGTGTTTGATGAGCGGCTTGCATCGCCAGCGGCGCCATTGATTGCGCTGGTGTGGGGCGCGGGCGTTGATTTCGCGATCGCAAACAGCTACGCGTGGATCGTGCAGCGTAAAAAGAAACATCCCCCGTCGATGACGGGGGATGCTCCGGGCGAAAAGTAGCGTCAGCTTATTGGTACATGTTCCATGCGTTCGCTGCAAGGATCGGCGTGAAGTCGCCGGCGCCCTTGAGCGGCGAAGCGGTGGAACTGGCAGTTGCGAGGCCCGATTCCTGAACATCAACGAATGTGGAAAGCGTGGCATCGTTGATCTGCTTGAAATTCGGATCGAGGTTCACGACACCCGTTTCTGTCGGGGCGACACCGGTGCCACCGAGGACGTACGGCGCGGACAGCAAGTAGGCGCCGGCCGTGACAAGGTCCACGTGGTCGAACACGACAAGGCCGGTGGCGTCACCGATCAGTACGGAGTTTTCGCCGTTCGTCGACGTGGTGTGTGCATTGCCGCCGATGATTGTGTCGCGGAAGGTGGTCGTCATGTTGATGACGTCCGTCGCAGAATCGATCGTGATTTGCGGCGTTGTGGCTGCGGGCTTCGTGCTGTTGTTCACGATGGTGGAGTCAGTGATGAGCCAAGGTGCAACGCGTCTGCTAGAATTCCAATACCAACATCGCCGTTGTTGGCGATCACAAGGTGGTCTGCGGTGACGGCGGGTGAACCCTGCCCCGCATCGACAAAGGCCGTGGAAATACCGGCGTTCGCATTGTTGAGCACGTAGACGTATGACAGCACGTAGTCATTGCTGGCGGTGCCTTCGTTGTCGTGCCAGATGCCAAAGGCGGGGTTGGTGCTGTTGAGATCGTTGCCCAGAATGAGGATTGGGTTCGCGGCCGTGCCATTCATGCGAAGGGTTGTCCCGTCAGCGGCTACCTGAATGCCGAGGCGGTTCATGTAGGTGAAACGGCATCCTTCGTTGACCGTCAACGCGTGGGGAGTGTCGGGGTTGAAGACCAAGCCGTCGGGTGAAAGAGCTCCCTTGCCGTTGGATGCAATGGTGCGCGTCATTGTGACGTCAACCAAGCCGGCAAAGAAAAGAAGATCGTCAGTGAAGGTGAAGGAGCCGGGGGTGCTCGAGTAGTCGAAGGAGTTCAATCCATCCGTTGTCACCGGCACGCCGGAACCGTTGTTGCCCGTCACAAGGACGTCGACCAGTTCGATATCCATTTCGTCGGCGGTGGCACCCGCGGTGTTGTTGTTGGAGTAGATGCCGCGTGTGACAGTAGCGTTGGCGGGGATGATGTTCATGTTTTCCAGCCGGACGCTGATGGCGCCGGGCGTTGCTGTATGGGTCGTCACCGCAATGCCACGACCGTTCAGGGAGGTGACCGAGTCACCCGCGACGCCGGGCGTGATGATGGTGGGGCGAACACCAAAGCCAACGATGGAAACGCTGCTGTCGATGACGAATGACTCGTTGTAGGGGCCAACGCCGGTGATGTTGATGATGTCCGGAGTTGTGGGGTTTGCCACCACCGCTGCCAATGCCGCGGTAATGGTGGTGTGGTCTGCGCCGCCCCCCGAATTAACGGTGACGGTTTGTGCTCCTGCGGCTGCGGTGATGCCAGCGAGCGCCAAAGCCAATGAAACTCTGTGAAGCATGAACTTTCTCCTGCCAGATATGGATTAAAACAAAATGGGCCGAAAAAAAACTGTGTTACCTTTAGCCTGCCGGGAGTTTGCGCATGTTTTCAGGCTTCGTGCAAGCATTTTCGGCGCCAGAGGGAGAAAAGCGCCCGGCCGCTCGGCTTGACACCCGGCGCCCCCCACCGGGACCGTTGTGGGTGTTAAATTTTCACAGGACAACCTAGGGGTTCCATGGCTTACGAGAAACTTACCGCTCCAAAAAACGGCGATGCCATCGCCGCAAATTCCGACGGGACGATCAGCGTTCCCAACCATCCGATTATTCCCTGCATCGAAGGCGACGGCATCGGCCCGGACCTGACGAAGGCCATGGTTCGCGTGATCGACGCGGCCGTGAAGAAGGTGTTCGGTGGCAAGAAATCCATCGTGTGGTTCGATGTCTATGCGGGTGAAGCCAGCGTCGCGAAGTATGGCGAAAATGTGTGGCTGCCCGATGACACCATTCAGGCCATCAAGGATTACAAGGTTGCGATCAAGGGCCCGCTGACGACGCCCGTGGGCGGTGGCATCCGCTCCATCAACGTCGCGCTGCGCCAGATTCTGGACCTGTATGCGTGCGTGCGCCCGGTGCGCTATTTCAGCGGCGTGCCGGCGCCGGTGAAGGAACCGGAGAAGTTGGATGTCATCATCTACCGCGAAAACACCGAGGACATCTACAAGGGGATCGAGTTCAAGGAAGGCACCGACGATGCCAAGGACATGATCAAGTTCCTGAAGGATCGCTATAAGAAGGAAGTGAACTTCGACAGCGGAATCGGCATCAAGCCGGTCTCCATTCAGGGGAGCAAGCGCCTCGTCCGCATGGCGATCCAGTATGCGATCGAGAAGAAGAAGCGCCTTGTGACGCTCGTTCACAAAGGGAACATCATGAAGTTCACAGAAGGTGCGTTCCGCGATTGGGGCTATGAGGTGGCGGTGCAGGAATTCCGCGACCATGTGGTTCTGGAGAGCGAACTCGACCAGCACGGCGGAAAGCTTCCCGCAGGCAAGGTGCTCATCAATGACCGCATTGCCGACTCGATGTTCCAGCAGCTTCTCCTCCGCCCTGATGAATACCAGGTTATTGCGACGCTGAACCTGAACGGTGAGTACCTGAGCGATGCGTGCGCCGCCCAGATCGGCGGGCTTGGGCTCGCGCCCGGTGCGAATATTGGCCGCCCCTACGCGGTGGTTGAAGCAACGCACGGCACCGCGCCGAAGTACGCGAACAAGGACATGGCGAACCCCGGCTCGCTGATCCTGAGCGCGGTGATGATGCTGGAGCACCTTGGCTGGGATGAGTGCGCGCGCCTCGTGATCGAGGGGCTTGAAAATACGATCAAGGCGAAGACGGTGACTTACGATCTTGAGCGCCAGATGCCCGGCGCCACGAAGGTCTCCACGAGCCAGTTCGCGACACATATCATCGAGAAGATCAACGCCGCGAAGTAAGCAACTGCGGCTCTTGTTTCGGGGCTCCGGGTTTTTCCAAACCCGGAGCCCTTTTCCTTTTTACCGTGGGAAGGATTGGGAAGAAGGGATGAATTCGCAGCATTCTTCCGATGAGTGCGCCAGCGAGGGCGCTTCGCCTGCCCCCTTGATGACGCGAAAGTGGGGGTGGGGAGGCGATTTTGTTTGAACCGACGGATTGGGGCGTTTCAATTCCTCTTCAGTCTTCATTCATTTTCGCATGAGGTGACCCGTCTTGCTATTAGGCACCATTGACTGGGTAATTATTTTTGCGTTCTTCGTGGTTTCGATGCTTATCGGCATCGTGGTCGCAAAGAAATCCGGCGAAAGTTCGGAGGAGTTTTTTCTTTCCGGCAGGTCGATGCCATGGTGGTTGCTTGGCATCTCCATGGTGGCCACCACGTTTTCCACCGACACTCCCAATCTTGTGACTGACATCGTCCGCACCGATGGCGTGGCGGGAAATTGGACTTGGTGGGCGTTCCTGCTGACGGGAATGCTGACGGTGTTTGTCTATGCGAAGTTGTGGCGCCGTTCGAAGGTTTTCACGGACGTGGAATTTTACGAGCTCCGTTACGGTGGAAAATCGGCGGCGTTCCTCCGTGGATTCCGCGCCATCTATCTTGGCGTCTTCTTCAACATCATGATCATGGCTTCCGTCAGCGTTGCCGCGAAGAAGATCGGCGGCGTCATGCTGGGAATGGGGCCGGTTGAGACGGTGGTGATAGCCGGGACGATCACCATGGTGTACCGCATGATCGGCGGTTTTCGCGGTGTGCTCTGGACGGACTTCTTCCAGTTCTCAATCGCCATGGGCGGGTCCGCGTTCGCGGCCTACGTTGCCCTGGGACATCCGAAAGTAAATGGTTTGGCGAATCTTCTCGCGCATCCGGCGGTGTCTGGCAAACTTTCCTTCCTTCCCGATTTTTCAGATACCGGCATGCTGCTGAAACTCCTCATTATTCCGCTCGCGGTGCAGTGGTGGAGCGTATGGTATCCCGGTGCGGAGCCGGGGGGCGGTGGCTACGTCGCGCAGCGCATGTTGTCCGCGAAGGATGAAAAAAACGCGATCACGGCGACGTTGTTCTTCAACGCCTGCCACTACGCGCTGCGCCCCTGGCCGTGGATCATCGTCGCGCTGTGCTCGCTGGTTGTTTTTCCGCAGCTATCAGACATCAAGGCGGCTTTCCCAAACGTGGAGGAATCGCTGGTCAAGAATGATCTGGCCTATTCCGCGATGCTCACGTTTCTGCCAAAGGGCGCTATCGGACTCGTCGTTGCGTCGCTGATTGCGGCATACATGTCCACGATCTCCACGCATTTGAACTGGGGATCATCCTACGTGGTGAACGATTTCTGGAAGCGGTTTGTGAAGCCGGATGCCAGCCAAAAGGAACTTGTTTGGGTGGGCAGGGCTTCCACTGTCGTCCTGATGTTCTTTTCATGTATTGTGGCGCTGCGGCTTTCCAATGCGCTTCAGGCTTTCGACGTTCTGCTGCAGATCGGCGCGGGAACAGGGCTTCTGTTTATTCTGCGCTGGTTCTGGTGGCGCATCAACGCATTCAGCGAAATCACTGCGATGGTGGTGTCCTTCCTTGTGGCGCTTTATTTTGCATTCGTTCACGAAAGGCTGGAACTTCCCAAGATCGAGGAGCATTGGCAAAGAGTGATTGGCGTCGTTGTCACCACCGTGTGCTGGGTTGCCGCGACCTACCTGACCCCTCCCACAAGCTCATCCACTTTGATTGAGTTCGTGAATCGCGTGCATCCGGGCGGGCCGGGGTGGAGACGGGTCATTGCAGAGGCGGAGGCATCGGG
>JADZDZ010000323.1 GCA_020850785.1 Candidatus Sumerlaeota bacterium
AACCTTGGCAGGGAGGCGCGCTTCCTTGCGGAGGAGAAATTTTCCTGGCACCGCATCGGCGAAACGGTGGCGGACCTGTACAGCCTTAAGAGCGGGCGCCGCCTGCTGATCCTGAATGACTATTCCGTCATTCCGTCGGAGCAGGGGGGGCAGGTGCGCGTGGAGGCGGTTGCGCGGCGCCTGTCGGATGCGGGGATGAACGTGTCTATCCTCACACTCAGCGCGGGACAGCCGGGACGGCGGTTGCAGGTGAATGAATCGCTGGAGGAGTTGAACGTGCCACGCACGGACATGCACCGGCGCGTGGATGCGCTGTTGTCGCATTTCGTTGGTTGCGGCGCGGACGACGTGAGCGCGCTGCTGCTGACGAAGTGGCTGACTCCGCAGTTCGCGCGCGTGCTGCGGCGCGAATCACGCTTCGCCGAAAGCATCATGCTCAGCCATCCCTACATGGAGCCGATGACGAAGGGCCTTGGGGGACGGAAAAAAATCTACTACGATTCGCACAACACGGAGTTCGAGCTCAAGAAGGCGCTGTATCGACCATCGCGACTTTCCAATTATCTGGTGCGGCGCATCCGCCAGACGGAGATCGACGCCTGCACGCGCTCGGTCGCCACGTTTTGTGTTTCCGACGAGAACCGCGCGCGGCTTTCGCAGCTTGTTCCGAGGCTGGACCATCATTCGCACGTCGCGCCGAACGGCGTGGATTGTTCGCGTGTGCGGGTGCGCGGCATCGACGAGCGTCGTCGCCTGCGCCGCGAGATTGGCTTCGGGCGTGAATTCATCGCGACGTTCCTTGGGTCCGGGCATCCGCCAAATGCGGAGGCGGCGCGCCTGATCATCTACCAGATCGCGCGTGAGCACCCGCGCGTGCTGTTCCTGCTGGTCGGCTCCGTCAGCGGATGGTTTTGGAACACGCCGCTTCCCGGCAACGTGCTGCTGATGGGAATGGTTAGCACGCCGGTGAAGAATTTTCTTCTTCAGATCAGTGATTTCGCACTCAATCCGATGCTGACAGGTTCCGGCACCAGCCTGAAACTTTTCGACTACATGGCCGCCGGCCTGCCCGTTCTTTCAACGGCCATTGGCGCGCGCGGATTGGATGAGGAGGCGATGAAGGGCGTGATCCTTCTGGAGCCCGATGAGTTCAGTGCGGAATTGCGGGTGCTGCTTGGTGATCCGGGGCGCTGCGCGGAGCTAAGCACCAACGCCCGCCGCATCGCCGAAGAGGAGTTCGACTGGAGCGTGACGCTGCAATCCATGGCGGAGGAAATCGCGGAAAAAGAGGATGGCAAACGGGCCAGGTCCCACGCCTGACGTTACCTATCTTCCCGCGCGGGCCGCACTTCCCAGCAAATCCTCCGCTTCTTCAATCACGCGCTGTGCCGTCACGCCCGTCATGCAGCGATGATCGATGGGGCAGTGGCGCAGGATGCACGGTGCGCAGGGCGTTTCCACCCGCACAATGCGGGCGCGCGAACTGAGCGGCGCCGTCGTCACCCAATCAGTGCTGCCAAAAATCGCAATCAGGTTCGTGCCACACGCCGCCGCAACGTGCATCGCGCCGGAATCGTTCGTCACGAAAAGCTGGCAGCGCTCGATAAACGCCATTAGGTCACGCAGCTTCATCTTTCCCGCTGCATTGATGAAGCCGTCACCGCCCGCATCGCAAACCTGCTGCGCGATGGGGTGCTCCTGCTGAAGCCCCGTCACGACGATGCGCGCGTCATGCTCGCGGACAAAATGCGCACCCACCTCCGCGAAGCGTTCCGGCAGCCAGCGCTTCGCGCTGCCATAGATCGCGGCGGGGTTCACGCCGACAACCATCTGGCCGGCGCGCACGCCGTGGTCACGCAGCCAGTGCTCCGCCTGTGACTTCTCCTCATCGGTCAGCATCAGCCGCAATGGCGGCGGGTCCTTGGCGTCGCCCTCCCAGAAGTGAAGCAGCCGCAGGTAATAGCGCACCTCGTGGACGGCGAGGTCCTCCGGCCGCAGCGTCACGGGATGCGTCAGCAGTAGACGTCGCGCATCACGATTGTATCCGATGCGGTGCGGAATTCCGGCCGCGGCAAACAACGCCGCAGTCTTGATGGAATTCGGAAGGATGAAACCGATGTCCGCGTTCAGCGTGCGCAGCTTCGCTGCCGTGCGGGCGAAGGCCGCCGGGGTTGAATCATCAATGGCCCACACGTCATTCACGTCAGGGTGTGGCTTCAGGATCATCGCGACGTTCTTGCGCCCAACGGCCGTGATCTTCGCGTTTGGGAAAATTTCCCTCAGCCGGTGAAAGAACGGCGTGTTCATCACGCAATCGCCCACCCAGTTCGTCAGGCGGACGGCGATTCTGCGGACGGACTTGGGATCGGGAAGGTCAACCATCAGGAAAGGGTGCGCGGAAAGGGGCCGGGGGTGAGGGAAAACCTCACCGCCACGCAATCATTTCGCTCCCGGCTTCCCGCCCCATGCCTCCGCAGCCCAATTACTTCAACTCGCTCGCCTTTGCGGCAAGGTCTTCTGCGGAAATCACGCCAACGTGGCGACCGCGCTCCTGACCCCGTGAATCGTAGAATATCCAAGTGGGGGAACGAAACACGCCGAACTGCTGCGCCAATTGCGGGTTCGTGCGAATGTCGGAGGAACCAACGGCCACCTTCGTTGCGGCCAGAGTCTGCGGCGTGAGCACCGCATCCTGCTCCACGCATGGCTTCGCACCGGCAAGGCGGTAGTAGATCACGACCGGCTTCTTTCCCGCGATCGTGGAACGCACCGTTTCGTAGGTAAGGATGCCCGCGGGAAGCGGTGCGCCTGCCACCACCGGCGTCGGCGTTGCGGCAACTGCGTTCGCCCCCGTCGTCGTCAGCTCCAACGTGGATGCGCTGGCGGCCATGGTTTTGTGCGCCGCCTGCAGCGCCATCCATCCTTCTTCCGCCTGCTTGCGAGCTTCCGGCGTCAGCCTGAAGAAGACCGCCCAAGGCAGAGGAAAATTTTCTGGTCCTGGCTTGGTACTTACTTTGCCGCCAACGAAATAGATCGACCCGTGCAGGTAATCAGGTGCCACCGCATGGTACAACTTCATAGGCATGTTGGTGGCCTGCTTCCTCCATGGCTGAATGCCAGCCTGCGTCACCGTCGTCCACCAGATGTCATTGCTTCCAACGCCGCCAACATAGCGCGGCGAGAAGGAAAACAGATAAGGCCCAGCGTTCGCGGACGACGCCGAATAAAATGCCTGTGGCAGGACCTGGGATTCCGTCGTCCACACGCCCAGCCGACCAGTGTTCAGGATCGGTGCGGAGAGGATTTTGTTATTGATGCTTGCGGCGCTCGAATCTTCCGAAATTTTCAATCCGCCCCAAATATAGACGCGCCCACCAACGACGCCCGCCTGATGGAACCACAACGGTATCGGCAATGGCAGCGACCTCTCCCAATGCCCCAGCGACCCATCGGGCAATATGGGCACGTAATAGACATCCTGCGAAGTGGGGCCTTTCCTTGGCAATCCACCAGTCACCCACAAATACCCCGGCGTCGAGAAGGCGGCCTGACAGGAAAGTCCAGTCTGGGCGAAGGGAGCAGAGGAGCGCCACTTCTCCAACTTGCCATCGGGCCCGGGACGCGTCCAGATGACATTGCTCATCTGTTCACCTTCCGTTGGTGCCGTCGACCCACCGATGATATACACCGTGTCGTTCAAAACGAGCGTGCTGTTATTGATGTAGTGACGTGCCTCTGGCATCGGAGTCGTGTACACCCACGGCGACAACTGCCCATTCGTGTATATCCGAGCGTAGGAAACGGAGGTCGTTGGCTTTTGAACCGCCCCATTCCGCGCCGCCCCTGCGGCATCGAACTCCGAACCGCCGAACGCATAGATGCAATCCTTCAGCACCGCCAGCGAGTGGAACGCGCGGCCAACCTGAAGCCCCTGCGTTTTCTCCAGAAAGCTGCGCTGCTGGCTTGCCGCCGCACCAGAGCTTGCAGCGGCAGCTCCCCCCGTTGCCGGCTGCTGAGCCGCAGCCACGCCCAGACCACTGAAAAGCAGCCCCGCAAGCGACACCAGCCG
>JADZDZ010000324.1 GCA_020850785.1 Candidatus Sumerlaeota bacterium
AAATCGAGCCCGCAATAATCAACCCCGTCGCCACCACGAGCAACGTCTGCCAACTGATCCGCAGGCTGGTATTCTGTGATCTTTTCCGACGACTCATGAGAATGGAAATGCGCCTCGACCCCTGAATCCCCTTCCGCTGCCATTGCTTCGCAGAGTCAAATCTGGCCCACCAGACCGCCTTCCAGCAAGGTTTAACAGCCAATTGCCATCACTCACCGAACATGCCAAGTCCACCATATGGGCACATCGGGAGTTTGTGCGGCAATTCTTCCATCCCGGCCTCCGGCGCCTGACCCCGGAAAAGTCCAAACGCGCCCCCCTGCTCCTCTACTCGCAGGTGGCCTGGGACACCGTATGGCAACGCCCTCAGGAGGAAGCCCTCGGTCTCAGCAAATTCCGCCCCGTCGTTTTCGTCTCCCCCGTGCAGGTCCATGAACTGGTGCTTCGCCTCAAGGGGCGCTGGCAGTTCCTGCGAAGGCTTGAAAATGGCAGGCTTGTCGTCCTCTCCCCCATCATCCTGAGCGGAGAATACCGTAGCGCCGCCATCCGGCGCGTCAATCGCTGGATCATGAAGGCCATCACCCGCCCCCTCGCGTCCTGTGACAAGCTATTATACATGACAAATAGCCCCTTCACCACCTATCTGGCGGAGCATGTGAAGGCCGACGGCGTCGCTTACGACATCATAGACGACTTCTGCGCTTTTGCCTGGGCACCCAAAGAAGGCCGCGAGTCCCAAGCCAAGTTAATTTCCATGGCAGACATGGCCTTTGCGGGGACTGGATTCCTCAAAAGCAAGTTTGAGGATCAGCTTCACGGGCTGGAATTCCTCCCCAGCGGCGTCAGGTTTAATTCCATGACAGAGCCCAAACCGGAACCCGATGACCTCCGGAACCTTCCCCATCCGCGTATTCTCTACATTGGCACCCTCAACGACCGCCTTGATGCGGACCTCTTCACCGCCCTCGCGCAGAAATTCCGCCACGGCTCCCTTGTCGCCGTGGGGCCGCGTCACGGCACCTTCGCATTGAGAAAAAGCCCGTCAAACCTTCATTTTCTCGGCCTGAAACCCCACGATCAACTACCCGGATACTACCAGCACTGCGACCTTGGCATTATGCCATTCGCCGACAATGACGCCGCCAAGGCCATCAACCCCATCAAGACCCTGGAGTACCTTGCCTGTGGCCTGCCGGTCCTCTCCACCCCGGTTCCAGACGTCATCAAGTACTACCCAAACGTGGTCAGGACAGAGAAACCGGCCGCCTGGCCGCAAGCCGCCGAGGAATTACTGTCAAGCGATTTTCCAGACGCTCACCGTGAGCGTGTGGAGTTCGCCAAAAACCGCGACTGGTCCTCCCTGATCAACGCCATCGAGCGCCGCCTGCACGAATTCGAGGCCCAACTCCCTTGAACTTTGAGTTCGTGACCTATCGCTGGGATGATTCCTTCGTCGGCGGCGCGGAGCTACACCACCGTCGTCTCGCCGATGAACTTGACAATGCGGGCCATCAGGTGCGCATCGCCACCACAAACGGTGGGCACATCCAGAACTTCTGCCACTGGGCCGTCCTCTGGGACCTTCTCAAGCAACCATCGTCAAGCAAGTTCACGATACACCGCCGCGACCTTCCCCCGCGCAACCACCCCCACCTTTTGGGCATGATGGCGCGTTTCATCCAAAAGCGTTTTGAAAGGGAGGCCGCCACCTGCCCCCAGTCCGACATCCTGCCGTTCTTCGACCCCCCATCGCTCCCACCCGGTGCCTATTTGTCCCACGGGTGGCACTATCCGGAGTTCCAAAGCGGCGGCCCCGTCCGCTGGTCGCACCCCCGCGCCGTTGTCGTCGTGCGGGGCGAACCGTCGGGCGCGCCGACGGCGCTGCGGATACGCGGCTACAATCCCAAGTCCCGAAGCATCGCGGTCGAAAGTTCCCTCGGCGGACAGGAAGGGAAGCCCCTCCCCGCAGGTGATTTTGACATCACTTTCCCGCTCAAGCCCGCGCCGATTCAGTTCCTTTCCCTGACAATCAGCGCATGGCGTCCGCTGAAGGAATTCCGCAGCCTCGGCGTCCTCGTCAATTCCATCACCATCGTTGAGGACGGGAAAGAACTGCACGCCGCCGATCTGTCGGAGGACCTGAAGGATCGTGCGCGCGAATTTCCGGAGGCGTGGCATCGCTTCCTTCACCAGCGCGCGGAAAACCGCCCTCGTATATACAGCACCGTGATCGATTCCCTCCGCGGTCCGCGCACGGCCTTCCGCAATCGCTCCGGCGATGACTCCGTGCGGATTTTTTGCAATCTTCCCTGGGCCACCATTTCGCACGTTCAGGGTGGCGACCTCGCGATGCCCCTCTGGCACATCGACGATGAGTTCTACTACTGGAAGCATTGGACGGAGGCGCTGCGGCGCGCGAAGTTCGTTCTCGCAAATACGCCCTACACCGCGCAGAATTTTTTCCCGAAGCTCTCCATCCGCGCGCATTTCGTCGGGCCGCCGATCTGGCAGCCGGAAAAATTTCCCACTCCGCGCGAGCGCGATGATTTCCGCGCGCTTCACGGAATCACCACCGACGAAGTGCTGGTGCTGACCGTCTGCCGCAAGAGCGGGGAAAAGCGTTACGAAGCCATTGCGCACGCCGTGGCAAACCTTGCGCGGGCCGGGGCAAAAATCCGCATGATTGTCATCGGCCCCGATCAGGACGGACGCCCCTTCCAGCATCAGGGCTGTCGCTGGCTCGGCCAGCAAACAGGCGATGAATTGCAGCTCGCCTACGCGGCTTGCGACGTATTTTGCCTCATGTCCGAAAGCGAAAGTTTCGGCATGGTCATCCCCGAAGCATGGCATCACGAAAAGCCCGTCGTCGTGAATCGCCGCTGCGGGCCCAGCGCCTCACTGATCGCTGACGGAGTGGATGGTTTCCTGGCGGTGCCCGGTGTCGAACTGGAGGAGAAACTCGCACAACTGGCGAACAACGCGGAACTGCGCGTGCGGATCGGCGCTGCGGGGAAGAAAAAGGCGCTGGCGAATTACGTCCGCGGAGCCGCCGCCAACCGCCTCATCGCCGCCATGCAATCCGAAGGCATGAAGGTTGACGGCGCCGGCTGACTGCCCACTGCCGGGCAGTCACAACAGCCGCACACCGCGCCACCATCACCTGATGATCTCCACGCGGGCGGTTCTGTCGGGCGCGACGGTGACATCGCGCGTCATCTTCGCGCCATTGGGCATCGTGATCTGCAGCGTGTAACGCCCCGGCCTCACGTTCGGAATGCCGAAGAAACCATCGGCGCTGCTAAGATAGACAATCCGTGATCCCTTGAATTGAATCCACGCATCCGTCACCGGCGTTTTCGCGCCCCCCTCATACACATAGCCCGCGATCTGGCCATAGCGGCCCGGCTGCATGTGCGCAGGAACGGGCACGCGCGCCTTGTCCTTGTACAGGCCAGACCCGCGCCATTGCGATGATGTCGCGCCGCCGTAGCTGAAGAACGAATGTCCCCCCGCGTTCAACGAGCGCGCGATTCCCACGTAGCGCATCTGCACGGGATTCAGCGGCTGCGGCGCCTTCCCATACTTCCCAAGCGCGGAACCGGGCCAGATCGGACGCCCCGTGCGGTTGTTGTTCAGCCAATCCTTCAGCACCGTGCTGTAGTTCGGCG
>JADZDZ010000325.1 GCA_020850785.1 Candidatus Sumerlaeota bacterium
TCGCCGATGACAGCGGCATCGAAGTTGATGCCCTTGACGGACGCCCCGGCCTCCTGAGCGCCCGCTACGCTCCCACTGAACGCGAACGAATCAACAAGATGCTCTCCGAGCTGCGCGATGTGCCGATGGAGAAGCGCGGGGCGCGCTTCGTCGCCTCGGTGGTGTTGCGCTCGCCCGATGGCAGGGAATTTTCGGCGACGGGAACCTGCGAGGGGAGGATCGCCTTCGCCCGCTGCGGAACGAATGGCTTTGGCTACGATCCGATCTTCATTCCCGACGGTTACGGCGGCAAACATCTCGCGGAGCTTCCCGAAGACGTGAAGAATTCCATCAGCCATCGCGGTCGTGCACTGCGCGAAATGATCACCGTGCTGAAGAATCTGCGCTGATTCGGATTCCAGAACAGCATCCGCAACTGTTCGTGCTACTGCTGCATTTTGTATTTCACGATCAGGGGGAAATGATCGCTGGCGAGGCTCGTGCCGATGTCGGCGCTGACAGCCTCAAGCTGCGGCGTGTGAAACTGGTGATCAATCTGCCACAGCGCAATGGGCCGGTGCCGCCACGTGGCCAGATAGTGGTCTGTTGACGATTCCGCGAAGCTGTCGACCCATCCCTTCGTCGCGCGATTCAGGTGATAGCTTCCCCGTGGCACGTTGAAGTCACCGGCGAGGATGGCGGGCAATTCCTCGTCGGCGATCGCTGCGTAAAGTTCATCGAACGCCTTCCTGTCATCGCGAAACCCCGGTGTCTGCACATCAACGTCGTAGACTGCTATTCTCCCCTTGGGAGTTGCCAGCACCGCGCGCAGCACCTTGACCTCGCGCACGTCCACAATCTGGCGGCTTTCGACCACGGGAAAGCGGGATGCGATGGAAACTGTGCGCCCAACCGCCCAATTGTAGTCGCTGCCCAGCGCCTTCTTCACATTGTCCGGCGCGCGTCCGCGAAAGGTTCCTTCCACGAGGCACAAAACATCCGGCCGCATTTCCGCAATGTAGGGAACCACTTTGTTCGCGCCAAAGCTGTATGATTTCACATTGTAGGAAAGAACGTTAAAATCCGCCGGCGCATTTTCGTCGGCGGTGCGCGAGAAAAGACGCGGCTGGTCGATCATGATATTGGGAATCCCTGCGACCATGAGGGCGCCGATTGTGATCAACCGCGCACGGGAATGAGCGAAGAGCGCGAAAACCATCGCGACGCCGCCACTGATGATGGGCGGAATATAAAAGTTGTAGTTGAAGGGAAAGAAGCGGTCGCGCACGAGGAAGCGAAGCGCCAACGCCGCCACTGCCAGCCAGGCCACAAGCGTGCAGAAACGCTGCGCCTTCCTCAGTGCATTCGTCAGGCGCCCCTGATGTTTTTCTGAATTCCCTACGCGATCTGAATCCGCAGGCTCGTCGCTGTGTTGGCGTTTGGAATCACGCATGAAATGAATTGGCGATCCTGCTCATGGTTGAGCGTTTTCCCCTCATGCGTGATGGATGCAATCGCACCGGAAACACCGTGAATTCGCAAGTGCCAGAATTTTCGCGCGCCACGGTAGGAGCCAACGGGAGCGCCGATTTGAAGATCAAGGAACTTCCCATCGCCACGCCCTGAAATCGTCACGATGGATTGTTCGCCATCAAGGTGTGCGCGGGAAATGCCATCGTCATCCACCACCAAGCCGCTCATTTCAGGCGCAACCCAGACGTCAAGGAAGGTCGTTTCCGGTTCCGGCGCGCGCGTGCTCTGGCGGATTGGGTGCATGGGAATGATCGCCCCCGACCGCACGAACAGCGGAGGTTTGCCGAACGGCCCTGCCGCAAGAATCCATTTTCCGCCGCCGTGACGCGTGCCACTCCAGTAATCAAACCAATCGCCTGCGGGAAGATAAACCGCGCGATGATCCTTCCCCTGCTCAAGGATTGGCGCGACGAGGAGATCGCCCCCCAGCAGGAACTGATCGCCGATGGAAAGTGCCGTCGCGTCCTGCGGATACGCAAGCGCCAGCGGACGATTTACCGGCATCCCCGTGCGGGCGCACTCCACGAACTGCGCGTAGATGTAGGGGAGCAGTTGATAACGCAGCTCGATCATGCGGCGCGCGATGGTTTCAACCTCCGGGCCAAAAGCCCATGGTTCGTGATCGAAGGACCCTGCTGCGGAATGCGCGCGGCAGAACGGCTGAAACACGCCCCACTCAATCCAGCGCGCGAACAACTCCGGCGTCGCATTGCCCTGAAAGCCGCCAATGTCGCAGCCGACGAAACCAACGCCGCTCATCCCCATATTCAGGTTCAACGCAACGTCCAGCGCCATCGTGGAGAACGCCGAACGATTGTCGCCGGTCCAGACGGCGGAATGTTTTTGCACCCCCGCCCAGCCGGAACGCGTCAGCGTAAACGGTCTGCGCCGGGGAAATGAAGCAAGCTGCCCATCGCGACTTGCCTGGGCCATCGTTAGGCCGAAGACGTTGTGAATCTCCTCATGACGACGCTTCATCCCGAAGTCATGATGAATCACGTCTGCGGGAAACTCCCTGCTTCCACATTCATTCCCGAAAATCGCCGGCTCATTCATGTCGTTCCAGATGCCCGCGATGCCGACATCCA
>JADZDZ010000326.1 GCA_020850785.1 Candidatus Sumerlaeota bacterium
GAAATCGAGCACATGGGCGATGCGCTGGCGGAGGCATTGCGTTCGGAATTCAATATTGAGCTAACGGACGGGCCTGCGGGCCTTGTGCAGTTGGATGCGTTCCTTGATCAGGCGGGTGCCTACCTCGCGGAGGAGCCCGCCGTGCTTCTCGCCCTTGCAGGCCAGCAGGAAAATCATTTCGGAGCCTCCATTGATTGGGTGCTCGACAAGGACGCGAATGCGTTGTCCATGGATGATGTGGGATTCGTGGAAAGCGACGGCATTACGACCACTGCCATCGCGCCCTTCGCCATCGCCCGCGAGCGAATCAGCAACGGAACCTCGATGCACAAGACCCTGCACGACCTGCTTCGTGATCATGACGGACCATTTTATTTCACGGAAAATTTCCGCGAAGCGGTGATGCAGGAAATCACCCGGAAGGAAATCGCCAAGGCAGGCGGAATGGAGCTTCCCAAGACGCCGACGGAACGCCTCAATGCGCTGCGCGCACAGAAAACGAACAACAACACGCTAAACGCGATGATCCTTGCAAGTGCGGGGAAATCCAGCGACACGGCGCTGGCGCTGCTGGCCTCCTCACGCATTGCACAAAGCAACCCGGCCTCCGGCCAGTCGTTGTGTTTGTTCGCGACGGCGCTGAATGATGCGTACTATTCCGAGGAGGCGGAGAAACTTTACAGGCAGGTGATCCTCCTTCTTCCCACCGATGTGGACGCGCGTTTTGGATATGCGGATTGCCTCGCGGGAAGGGATCGCCTTGAAGAGGCGGAGCAGCAATACCGCACTATCGGATTGCTGGATGCCACCGGAAGCCTTGCGGAGGAAATCAAGGGGCGGCTGGAAATGGTGAAGTCACTGAAGGAGCAGAAATGATCCGCGGCACCGGCGTCGACAGCGTGGAAATCGAGCGCATCGCACAGTCGCTGAAGCGTTTCGGTTCGCGCTTCAAGGATCGCTTCTTCACGGCCAACGAGCAGAACTACTGCGATTTCAAACCGAATTCCGCGCAGCACTACGCGGCGCGCTTCGCGGCGAAGGAGGCCTTCGCAAAGGCCCTTGGTCGCGGAATCGCCGATGGCATCCGCTGGGTTGACGTGGAGGTCACCCGCAGGAAATCAGGCCGTCCTGATCTCAAGCTGCGCGGCAGGGCGCGCAAGCTGCTCAAGCGCCACGGCAAGGCCCGCATCTGGCTCTCGCTCACGCACACGGCCTCCACCGCCACCGCCTTTGTCGTCATCGAATCGCGATGATTTTTCTTCGGGCTTTTCTTGTCCTCTTCGTCTTTGCCTTCCCGTTGAAGGCGTTGGCGCAAACCACCGTTTCGCCGGAGGAAAGAAAAAGCATTCAGGATTTTCAACAGAACACCTATCCGTCCTTCGTGACCGGCAACAGCGTCCCGGAACCATCACCGCGCGCCATCGACGGGGAGACCACGGCTTCGTTGGAGGCGCGTGCGCCGGAGGTTCTCGTCGATGACGTGCAATCCACCACCACGTGGATGAGCGCCCGCAGCCGCCTTCAGCCCGCTCTGGAGGAACTGCGCGTGATGATGATTTCCTCCGCAACGCCTGCGGAAATTTCCGAAGTGACGCAAAAACTTTCCAACGATTTGGAGAGGATCGGACTCATGGCCTCCGCGCAGGCGCCGCTGCGCGCCGAGGAGATCGCGCGGTCGCTCAACCGCATCGACAAGCAGGTTGAATTCGTCGTTGATGATTATGACGCGCGCGATTTTCCCCGCCTGCAGCGGAGTCAGGAACTCCTGCAACGTTCGCTGGAGGAGTTGGAACAAACGCTTCGCCTGTCGGATGAGGATCGCGGCCGGCCGTACCGGGCGCCCGCCGACATTCCCGACGATTGGAATGCGGGCGGTTTTTCCTCCGAAGATTTCGCCTACCAGATTCGCAACATGCGCGCCCGCGAATTGCTCGCGGCTTATCAGGAGCGGGTGGAGATGTTGTCCGCCCGGCAGCGAAACCGGCGCCTGTCGCCATCCCGCGACTGGGAAACCGCCGTGGAGATGGGTGAAATCGCCCGCCACCTCGCACTGCGCAGCAGCGAAGTTCCCATCGCTTCGCAAGTGCCCTTTCGCAATGCCGCGCTGCGATTGGACGTATTGTCCGAAAGTCTGGGGGAATACATCAGGGACGGAAAGGACGCCTATGCGAAGCGCCACCTGCGCTACGCGCGCGAATCGCTGCGCACCTGCCTCAGCTACCTCGCCGTGCGCGAACCGGGCAAGTAGCCCTCCGGACCCCTGATGCTGGCTTGACCACGACTTTGGCGGGGCGGAACATTCAAAAAAAAAACAGCACAAAGGAAGACAAATGGCAAAACGAGCAAAAATCTCCATCATCGGCTCCGGCAACATCGGGGCGACGGCGGCCCACTGGGCGGCGGCGAAGGAATTGGGCGACATCGTCCTTGTGGACGTTGTTGAAGGCGTTCCCCAAGGGAAGGGACTGGACCTTTTCCAGTCAGGCCCCGTCGAACTTTTTGACGCGAAGATCACTGGTTCCAACAGCTACGAGGCGACGGCAAACTCCGACGTGATCATCATCACCGCCGGGCTTGCCCGCAAACCCGGCATGAGCCGCGACGACTTGCTTGCAACAAACGCAAAGATCGTTTCGGAATGCGCGTCGAAGTCCGCCGCCGTAAGCCCCAACGCGATCATCATCGTCATCAGCAATCCGCTGGATGCGATGTGCACCGTGGCTCATCGCGCGTCCAAGTTCCCGAAGAATCGCGTGATCGGCATGGCCGGCATTCTGGACACCGCGCGCTACCGCGCGTTCCTTGCCATGGAACTGAACGTAAGCGTGGAGGACATCCAGGCGCTGGTGTTGGGCGGCCACGGCGACACGATGGTTCCGCTGGTCAGCTACACGAACGTGGGCGGCATTCCCATTTCGCAGCTCATCGCGAAGGACCGCCTTGATGAAATCGTGAAGCGCACGGCCAACGGCGGCGCGGAAATCGTCGCGCTGCTGAAGACCGGGTCGGCCTACTACGCGCCCTCCGCGGCGGCGGTGCAGATGGCGGAGGCGATCATCAAGGACAAGAAGCGCGTGCTTCCCTGCGCGGCCCTGCTGGAAGGGGAGTACGGAATCAACGGCCTGTTCATCGGCGTCCCCGTCATCCTTGGCGCGAACGGCATTGAAAAGGTGCTGGAGGTCTCGCTGACGAATGATGAGCGTGCGGCGCTGAACAAGAGCGCAGCCGCCGTGAAGGAACTGGTCGACAAGCTGTAAGGTTGTATAGACGTCTATACGAACGGGCGGTGAGGGCGATCCTTCGCCGCCCGTTGCTTTTCGAGGCAATCCCCGGTGAAGCGCCGATGAGCAGGCAACTCCCCTCCGTGACAGTCGTGATCTGCGCGCGAAACGCCGCCGCGCACCTGGGCGGAAGCATTTCATCCGCCCTTGCGCAGGACTATCCGCGCGACCGCTACCGCGTGCTGGTGGTGGACAACGGCAGCACCGATGAAACAAGGTACGTGGCGCGCGCGATGGGCGCGGCGGTGCGCGGCCACCGGCGTCCCGGAATAGCGGGCGCCCGGCGCTTCGCCGTCGAAACAGTCCGCAGCGGGCTGATCGCGTTCCTCGATGCGGATTGCGAGGCGCCGAAAAATTGGCTTTCCTCGCTGGTTCCCGAATTTCTGGACGAGCGTGGGACGCTCACCACACGGGTCGGCGCCGTGGGGATTCGCCTTGTCAGCGACGAGCCGAGAACGCTCGCGGAGCGCCACATCAATGCGGGCGGAATGATGGACACCGACCGCATGTTCACGCGCAATGCGCTGCAGTTTCCCTTCGTGGTCTGCGCGGGGATGGTGGCGCGGCGAGACGCCCTTCGCGAGGTGGGCGCGTTCGATCCCGGCTTTGGCCGCGCGGCGGGGGAGGATGCCGACGCCTGCTGGCGGCTTCGGCGCAACGGCTGGGAGGTGCGATACTGCCGCGACGTGACCGTGCTCCATCACCATCGGGCCAGCGTGGGGGCCATGCTGCGGCAGGTGCGATGGTATGGGGCGGGGAGCGCGGAACTGTTCGCGCGCTGGCGAAAGGAACTCGGCTGGCGGCGCTACACGGACTGGCGTGTGTATCAACGGTTGGTGGGCGGACTAACGGCGGCCCCCTTTGCCCTGCTGCTGCAGTCCGGCTATGAGCGCCACGCTCCGGCGCTGCGGGCGCTGGATGCGGCTGCATTCCTTTGCGGAAAACTCAGGCGTTCCATCGAAAAGCGCATCCTGTTTTTGTAGGCTTCCGTGGCCTTGGGCGGTGCGAAAAAAAGGACGATTCGTGCGCCGCGAGGCCATTATTTGCTGGTGCCGGGGGTTTTTTCACGCTACGTTGCCGCGTTGATTGTCGTGCATGAACCAGCAACCCTCGACCACAGATTCCACAATCGGAGAACCGGCAACCATGGGATATTACAAGCTGAAGAAGGGCGATTCCGGCAAGTATCATTGGAACCTGCACGCGGGAAATCATGAGATTATTCTGACGAGCGAATCGTACAACGCAAAATCGTCCGCAGAAAACGGGATCAAGTCGTGTCAGGAAAATTCCCCCAAGGACGAACGATACATTCGGAAAATCGACGCTCGCGGGAATCCCTACTTTGTGCTTACTGCGGGAAATTCGGAGATCATTGGAAAGAGCGAAAGCTACACCTCCGAAAGCGCGCGGGATAATGGCATTGAAAGCTGCAAGAAGAACGGCCCAAGCACAGACATCAAGGATGAGGCTTGATTCGACGCAGGTTCACTGCTGGTTCATGCGCTCTTTTTCAAAGGTTGGACCCACCCCGCAGAACCCCGATCCGATTCCATCGGTCTTCGGGAAGATTTCCCCCTTTTCCCCCTTGACTTGGGGCGGGCCCCTTCCTACTTTCCCCGTCCCTGCGTAGGGGTGGTTCGTCCATTCCGGCGCAGTTTGCGGGTTGCGGTTCCCTCCCCGCGACACGGTCCCTGAAAGGACCACCGCCCGGTTGTTGTTGGAAGAAGAGGGCGCCTTCCCTGTCCCACCCTTTCTGCGCGGGTATGCGCTGGGGGCGGGCTAGACGCGCGCCCAAGCCGCTTCTCCCCAAGACAATCGAATAAAAGCCCGCGTTGGCGCTTCCATAGGCCAATGGGGATTGCTCGGCCTGCTGGGTTTAGGGGCAAAAATGCGCGGATGGCAGGGCGCGCAGAGGAAAAGCACCGTCCGAATTGCCGGACGGGTGACGAAAACAAGGAAAACGTCCCGGCCTGTTGGGGCCGAGGATCACAAATAAACCAGACCACCCCTGGGGGCAACAATGGCCAAGGAATCATTCAAGAGAGACAAGCCGCACGTCAACATCGGTACCATCGGTCACATCGACCATGGAAAGACCACCCTTACCGCTGCGATTACGAAGACGCAGGCGGCCAAGGGCTTTGGCGAGGCACTCAACTACGATCAGATCGACAAGGCGCCCGAAGAAAAAGAGCGCGGTATTACGATCAACACGACGCATGTTGAGTATGAGACGGACAAGCGTCACTATGCCCACGTCGACTGCCCCGGCCACGCCGACTATATCAAGAACATGATCACCGGTGCTGCGCAGATGGACGGCGCGATCCTCGTGGTGGCCGCAACAGACGGCCCGATGCCCCAGACGCGCGAGCACGTGCTTCTGGCGCGTCAGGTCAACGTGCCCTCGCTCGTTGTCTACATGAACAAGTGCGACATGGTTGACGATCCGGAACTCCTCGACTTGGTCGAAATGGAAGTTCGCGAACTCCTGAACAAGTACAACTTCCCCGGCGACGACACGCCGATCATTCGCGGCTCCGCCCTGAAGGCGATGGAAGGGGATGCGGGCGAGAATGGCACGCCGTCGATCCAGCGCCTCATGGACGCCTGCGACAGCTGGATCAAGGAGCCGGTTCGCGAAACCGCCAAGCCGTTCCTGATGCCCGTGGAAGACGTCTTCGCAATCGCCGGCCGTGGTACCGTGGTGACGGGCCGTGTCGAGCGCGGTACGCTGAAGAAGATGATGGAAGTGGAACTGGTCGGCCTTCGCGAGACGCGCAAGACCGCCGTGACGGACATCGAAATGTTCCGCAAGCTGCTTGATGAAGCGATGGCGGGTGACAACGTTGGTCTCCTTCTTCGCGGCATCGGCAAGGATGACGTGGAGCGCGGAATGGTTATCGCGCAGGTTGGCACGGTGAAGCCCCACACGAAGTTCAAGGCGACGATCTACGTGCTGACGAAGGAAGAAGGCGGACGCCACACCCCGTTCTTCAAGGGTTACAAGCCGCAGTTCTACTTCCGCACGACGGACGTGACGGGCGAAGTGATTCTTCCCGATGGCGTGGAAATGGTGATGCCCGGCGACAACATCGCCATCACCTGCCACCTTGGCAAGCCGATCGCAGTTGAGAAGGAACTTCGCTTCGCGATTCGCGAAGGCGGCCGCACCGTCGGCGCCGGCGTCGTCTCCGAAGTGATTGAGTAAAAGAATCAGATGCGAGGATGGCCTTCGCGGCCATCCTCGCGCTGTTTTTCCCGGCAAAGGTTTTCAGGACGGAAAGTAAAAAGGAAAACGAGAGTTTCAATGGCAAATCAGGTTATTCGCATCAATCTGTGGTCATTCGACAGCCGCCTGCTGGACGCGTCGGTCGGTTCGATTGTTGAGACGGCCCGCAACACGGGATCGCGGATCGCTGGGCCGATTCCGCTTCCGACGCGGATTCGCAAGTTCACGGTGAACCGTTCGCCCAATGGCGACAAGAAGAGCCGCGAGCAGTTCGAAATGCGCTCGCACAAGCGCCTGATCGACCTGGTTGATCCGCCACAGAAGACACTCGATGAACTGCAGAATCTTGATCTTCCGGCGGGTGTCTACGTCGAGATCAAGCTGACGTCCTGACGCGAAGCAGTAACGGAACGAAGTGAACAAAGAAGTCGATGACGCATCGCACCGCGCCCCGCGCGGCGGCGACGATACGGAGGTCTCCGGGCTTATGCCACTCGGATTGCTTGGCAAGAAAATCGGAATGACGCAGCTCTTCGATGAGAAGGGTGCGATCATTCCTGTGACGCTGATCGAGGCGGGGCCGTGCCCCGTGATCCAGAAGCGCACGGAAGAGAACGACGGCTACAATGCCGTCCAGATTGGCTTCGACGCGAAGCCGGAGCGGCTTGTGAACAAGCCCACGGCGGGCCATGCGAAGAAAGCGGGCGTTGCAGCCCAGCGTTACGTGCGCGAGTTCCGCGGCGAGGAGACAACCGGCCTCAATGTCGGGGAATCACTCTCCGTGAAGATATTCAAGGCGGGCGATTTGGTTGATGTCATTGGCACCACGAAGGGGCGTGGCTACACGTCCGTCCGCAAGCGCCACGGCAGCAAGCCCGGTCCGCTGAGCCACGGCTCCATGTACCACAACCGTCCGGGATCGAACGGCGGCTCCTCGCAGCCCGCACGCACCTTCCCCGGAAAGCCGCTTGCCGGTCATGACGGCACGCTTCGCGTCACCGCGAAGAACCTTCAGATCGTGCGCGCCGATGAGGAAAAGAACATCCTCATCATCAAGGGTTCGGTCCCTGGCGCCAACGGTGGCGATGTGATGATCCGCAAGGGTGCGGCGAAGAAGTAACGAGTTTCTCTGATTGGAAGATGAGGCTGATAAGATGCCGACGTTGAAGACAAAAAAACAGACGGGTGCCGCGGGAGCCGACTTCGAGCTTTCACCGGCCGTCTTTGAGGCGGAGCAGAACGCGGTTCTGGTTCGCGAGGTGTACACGGCGTGGATGACAAACCAGCGTCAGGGCACGCATTCCACCAAGACCCGCGGCTTCGTGAGCGGCGGTGGCAAGAAGCCCTGGAAGCAGAAGCACACGGGCCGCGCCCGTCAGGGCTCCATCCGCGCGCCGCAGTGGCGCGGCGGTGCGATCGTGTTCGGCCCGCTTCCGCGCACGTATCAGGAGAAGGTGAACAAGAAGAAGCGTCAGGCGGCATTCCGCGCGGTGCTTTCCTCCAAGCATGCCGCGGGCGAAATCATCGTCGTTGATGCGCTGGACTTCCAGAAGAAGTCGGACATGAAGACGAAGGCTGTCGTGGAATTGCTGGAGAAGCTCGGCGCGAAGGGGAAGACCCTGATCGTCGTGAAGGAACGCAACGAGGGCCTCAGCCGCGCGGCCGGCAACCTTGCGGGCTCCACGCAGACGCCCGTGAAGGTCGCGACCGTCAATGCGATCTCCATCTATGACCTTCTTGTGGCAAGCACGCTGGTCATCACGGCGGATGCGCTGAACGAATTGCAGGAGAGACTCGCCAAATGAGCCAGAAAAGCCCCTACCAGATTATCGACCGTCCCATGATCACGGAGAAGGCGCTCGCCGGCGCCGAGCCGAAGCGTGAGTACACGTTCCGGGTCGCCCGTGGCGCGAACAAGCGCGAGATCAAGTGGGCCATTGAAACCGCCTACGGCGTGAAGGTGGAAAGCGTGAACACGGTCCTTGTGAAGGGAAAGATTCGTCACGCGCGCGTGCGCGGCGCCCGCGAGGGCAAGCGCGCCGACGTGAAGAAGGCGATCGTGAAGCTGGCCGAAGGCCAGCAGATCGCAACGGTGTAAGGAGAGAGCCAACAAATGCCTATCAAGAGATTCCGCCCCTATACCCCCGTCCGGCGCACGTTGACGGTTCTTGATTTCTCTGAAATCACGAAGTCAACGCCGGAGCGTTCGCTGATCGAGCGCATTCCCTACCGCGCGGGGCACAACAACCTTGGCCGCATCACAAGCCGCTTCCGCGGTGGCCGTCACACGCGCCTGTATCGCAAGATCGACTTCAAGCGAAACCGCAAGGACGGCATTCCCGCGAAGGTCGCGGCGATTGAGTACGATCCCTTCCGCTCCGCCAACATCGCGCTGCTGCACTATGTTGATGGCGAGAAGGCCTACATCATTGCTCCTCAGGGCCTGAAGGTTGGCACCACGGTGATGAGCGGTCCCGATGCGGAAATCCGCGTCGGCAACTGCCTGCCGCTGGCGAACATCCCCGTCGGCACGATGGTGCATTGCGTGGAAATGCGTGCGAAGGGAGGCGCGCAGATCGGTCGCTCCGCCGGCAACGGTGTCCTGCTGCTGGCGCGCGAATCCGTGAATGCCACGCTGCGTCTGCCCTCCGGCGAAGTTCGTCTGGTTCCCGTCGTTTGCCGCGCCACGATTGGCGAGGTTGGCAACGCGGACCACGAGCTGGTGGCGATCGGCAAGGCTGGCCGTCAGCGCTGGAAGGGGAAGCGCCCGCACAACCGCGGCGTTGCCCAGAACCCTGTTGATCACCCGATGGGTGGTGGCGAAGGCAAGGCGTCCGGTGGACGCCACCCCTGCTCCCCCTGGGGCCAGAAGTCGAAGGGCCTGCGGACACGCAAGAACAGCAACCCGACGAACAAGATGATCATCAAGCGCCGTTACGCGAAGTAATCGACAAGGAAGGAACCGGAACTAACACAATGGCCCGTTCGCTGAAGAAGCCCCCGTTCATCGAAGCCTCCCTCCTGAAGAAGGTGGAGCAGATGAACGAGAAGAATGAGAAGAAGGTGATCAAGACCTGGTCGCGCGCCTCGATGATCTCGCCGGAAATGGTGGGACACACCTTTGCCATCCACAACGGCAAGGCGTTCATCCCCGTTTTCGTCAACGAGAACATGATCGGCCACAAGCTGGGTGAATTCGCCGCAACACGCGTGTTCCGCGCGCACGGCGGCAAGACCGTGAAGGTCACGAAGTAACAAGGAGCCTTACGCCCATGATGGGATGTACCAGAAAAGAATCAACGAACAAGGGGCAGCCGATCATCGGCCGTTCGCTGACGCGCAATGTGCGTTGCTCGCCGCGGAAGATTCGCATGGTTGTGAACCTGATTCGCAACAAGCGCGCGGATGAGGCCCTGACGATCCTCCAGTTCACGCAGCGCCCCTCGGCGGTGCCGTTCGTGGAGCGCGCCCTCAAGGCGGCGATCGCCTCGGCGCGCGACGTCAGCGGCGAGCCGGAGAAGCTGATCATCGGCGAGGCCATCGTTGATGACGCACCGATGATGAAGCGCATGCGCCCCGCC
>JADZDZ010000327.1 GCA_020850785.1 Candidatus Sumerlaeota bacterium
ATCGTTAAAATTACCAGACATTGCGGAGCTTCATGTCCCCTTCACCGCCACAAGTGACAGCGACCGAGTTGGAAGGCTTTCCAACCGATCCCGCAATGTCCTACAACCCGACGAAGTCCATGATCGGGAAGCTGACGGATAGCAGCAGTTCCGAAACCGAATTCAAGGTGACTGCCACACAGACGGCGGCGCGCTCAAACCCGGTCGAGGAAATGACCGAGCCGGCGGGAATTGACTTTGCCAAACGCCTGCCGGGACCGCCAGCCATGGGGGGAACATCCAATCTTGTGCGCAAGCTGGCGTTCAACCTGCGCCGCAAGGTCGGGCAGGGAGCCTTCGGCGAGGTGTGGGAGGCCACGCAGCAGAATCTGGGGCGCACCGTCGCGGTGAAGCGCCTTCGCGGAAGCATCTTCAACAACGAGCACGATCGCGCGGAAAAAATCAAAATTTTGGAACAGGAGTTCAAGCAGGAGGCGCTGACAACCGCGCGGCTTGATCATCCAAACATCGTCCCCGTCCATGACATCAGTCAGGACGAAACGGGACGCATGATGATCGCGATGAAGTTGGTTCGCGGCCTGTCCTGGAAGAAGTCCATTGATGATGATTTTAACGCCATGTCCGTGCAGGATTTTCTGGCGAAACACCTGCCGATCCTCATCGACGTGTCGCAGGCGGTGGCGTTCGCCCATTCACGCTGCGTGATCCATCGCGACATCAAGCCGCAGCAGGTGATGTTGGGGCAGTTCGGCGAAGTGGTGCTGATGGACTGGGGTCTGGCGATGACGTTCGGCACGCCGGAAATGAAGGCGGACATCACGCTTTTCAAGCTGCCTGACGCCGTGCCCGAAGTCACGCCGGTGAACCCCGCCGGCACCCCCGCATTCATGGCCCCGGAGCAGACCGATTCGCACATCCTGCGCATCGGGCCATGGACGGATGTGTATCTTCTGGGAGGGACGCTCTACTTCCTTCTCACGCGCACGTATCCCCACTTTTCCTCCGACGCGAACATCGCCTTCGAACTGGCGCGCAACGGCGAGGTGAGCCGCCCGGAGGAACGGAATCCGAAGCGCGAAGTCCCCCCCCAACTTTCCGACCTTTGCCTGAAGGCGATGCATCCCGAACCGGCGATGCGAATGCAGACCGCGCAGGATTTCATCGATGGCCTGAAGGAATATCTCTCCGGTTCAGGGCGCCGCCGCGAGGCGACGGACCTGATCAAGCAGGCGCAGGCAATCCTGACCAGCGATAACAAGAGCTACGAACGCCTGTCCGAAGGCTCGCTGCTGCTGGCGCGCTCCATGGGATTGTGGCCGGACAATCCTGAGGCAAGGAAGACCAAGCAGGAACTGATTCATTCGTTCGCGCTGACCGCGATGAAGAACAACGACCTGCTGCTCGCAAAGTTTCAGGCGGAGCGCCTTGAGGACCAACTCAAGTCAAAGAAGATACTGGCCGACATCACCGTCGCACAGGACAAGATGCGCGAGGAAATGGACAAGCCGCGCATCCTCACGGGAAAACGGCTGGGAATTCTGGTTGCCGTGCAGATCGTTTTCCTGCTGGCGATTCATGTGCTGGTCTCGGCGGCGCGCAACGCGGTATTCGACGAATCCATGGCGAGGGCCCGCGAAATCGCCGTCATCGTCGCGGGGCAGATGAATGCGTCGGAGCTTGAAAGCATTCGCGAAAAGGCGGACATGGATTCGCCCGCCTTCAAGTCGGCACTGCAAATTCTGCAACGCGCGCAACTGGCGTCGCCCGACGTGCGAAACATCTACGCCATCCGCCCCGATCCCGAAGGCAACACGGACAAGTTCCTCTACGTCGTCAACACACGCACGCGCGACGAGGACCTGAACAATGACGGGAAAATTTCCGACGAGGAAAAAGGGGGGCCGACCGGCCTTCCCATCGACAAGACCGGCAGTGGAGTCATCCGGGCGCTCGACCGTCCCTTTGTGGAGTCGAATTTTACCTTCGAGCGGAAGGGAACCCTGATGACGGCCTACGCCCCCATTCTCGACCCCACCACCCACAAAGCGACGGCGATTCTGGCGGTGGACATCGATTCGGAAGCCGTGCGGCGGAAGATGTATAACATCAACATCGCGGGGATGGTGGCGGGCGGACTGCTCGTCCTGCTGATTACCGGCGCGATGCTGGCAAGCTTCCGCCTCCTGCACACCATGCATGTGAACAAGACGCTGGATGAACAGATGCGTGCGCAGGCATCGGAACTTCAGCGCGGAAACATTTCGTTGTCATAGGAAATGATGCTCCCGCGAAGTTGGTCCCGAAAAACGAAAGGGCCGGGGTGATCCTCCGGCCCTTGTTCTTTTTTCTGCAGAGAGCAGTTACTTCTGCCCTGCCTGTGCCTCGGCGGCGGCATCGCGGCGCGCCTTCAGCCACCGTTTGATGACGCCGATGATCAGCGGCAGGATCGAGACGAAGATGACAACGAGGATCACCTTGTCGATGCTGTTAACCAATGGCGTCTTCGCCAGAAGGTAGCCCGCCCACAGCAGGCTGGTGACCCAGACAACGCCACCGATGATGTTCCAGAACACGAAATTGCGGTAGGGCATCTTAGCCACGCCGGCGGCGAAGGGAACAAACGTGCGCATCACGGGAATGAAACGCGCACCGATGATCGCCAGCGCGCCATGCTTCACGTAGAACTCG
>JADZDZ010000328.1 GCA_020850785.1 Candidatus Sumerlaeota bacterium
AAAATAGCGTCGGCGCACACGAATCCGCTTGTGTGTTTGCAAAGGAGATTGGACTGATAGTCTTCAAAGACTTCAGTTTTTCTTCCTCCCTGCAAGGAGCCCGCCATGGCGCGCAAGTTTCCTGTTCGTACGATGGGTCGTTTCCTCATTCTCGCGCTGATGCTGGCGTGCGTGGCATCATGGGCGCAGGCTGCGGTGACGACGACGCTTTCGCTGCCGGCGCGGCCCGCCGGTGCCATGACGGGGAGTCAGTTTTACAACTACATCCTGAACATGACCGACTCGCAGCGCGAGCAGGCCATCATCAATGAGATCGCCACGGGCAACGTGCCGGATTTCCTGCGCACGCTGAAGCCGGTTACGGTGAATGCCACGATTGGGGGCGCATCGCACTCCGCCACCTACTACGTGACGTGCGACTATGTCGCCATTGGCAGCGACAGCGATTTCTTCCGCATGCCGATGTCGGCCCCGCTGGCGCAGCAGGTGGCGGATTTTCTTGGCTGCGCGCTGCCCACGCGGAAGATCGTGAATGACGTCTATACAAACTGCGCGGTGAAGCTGGCGCCGTATCCCTTCAGCCCAGCCTCCTACGACATCGATTCCGTGCAGGTGTTCTGGCTCTCGCAGCAGGCGATCGAAAACCAGCGCCAGGGCTACGCGAATGGGCTGCTGACCGGTGGCACGAAGAAGGACGTCGTTCTCTCTCCGACGATTCCCACGCGGCCCTCCCCGGCGCGCGTCTGTATATACGGATGGCACCAACTCAACGGCTCGCCGATCCAGCCGCTTTCGACGGTGCATGAATCGACCTACGAGGATTACAGTCACGGCATCCGTCTTGTGGGCGGCACGATCCTCGTGGACGGTGCCGAACGCACCGTCGCTTCGACGCTGGCGGATTCGGGCGTGGCGGCGCTGCTCAGCGATGAGGGCGCGTTCTCCTTCACGTATCCCATTCCGAATCCCTATCCGCTGCCGGGTGCGCAGAATCTTGTGACGAATGGCAGCTTCGAAAACGGCTTTACGGGGGGCGTGGGCAACGGATGGACAAGCTGGACTGCGAGCGGATCGAACACCATCACCTTCGGCACGGCGTCGCTGAACAAGGTGGACGGCAGCTATTCGCAATACTGGCGCCGTTCCGACACGCTCGCGTTCGATGGCGGTGTCCTGCAGACCGTCAGCACGACCGCCGGGGCGACCTATCGCATCAAGGCGCAGATGAAACGCCAGTCCACCTTCACGGGCACCGCGATGAAGTTTGGCTACGATCTTGGCGGCGGAACGAACGGTACGGCGGGCACGGTTGTCTATACAGACATCACCGGTGGCACGGACAACGTGTGGGTTGCCTATGATGAGACGGTGACCGCCACGGGGTCATCGATCACGATCTTCGCGCGCGGTGGGCATTCCAGCACCACGGGCGGGGCGAACGCGTATTTCTATCTGGACGCCGTGTCGCTAACGCAGACGTCCGCCGGGCCGACGCCAACGCCAACCGCAACACCCTCGCCGTCACCGACTGCGACGCCAACGGTGTCCCCCTCACCATCGCCAACCCCCACGCCGACGGAGCACGTGACGAATGGAAGCTTCGAATCCGGCTTCACCAGTGGCGTCGGCAACGGTTGGACGAAGTTCCAGATCACAAACACGATCGTCTTCGGGCAGGCATCGGTGAACAAGTATGCCGGGTCCTACTCGCAGTATTGGAGCCGCGGCGACACGGCGGCTTTCGACGGCGGAGTCTATCAGGTGATTTCCGTGACGCCGGGCGCGAGCTACAACATCACCGCGTACATGAAGCGCCAATCAACAATGGCGGGCACGAGCATGAGCGTGGGCTATGACCTGACGGGTGGAACGGATCCCACCGCCGCGTCCGTTGTCTATACAGACATCACCGGCGGCACGAACAACGTTTGGAACAGCTACAGCGCAAATGCCACGGCCACGGGATCAACGATGACGATTTTCCTGCGGGGCGGCCACACGGGAACAACCGGCGGAACGAATTCCTATTTCTACGCGGATGCCGTTTCCGTGATGGGGCCGTGAGGAATCAGGCCAAACGCCAGCGATCCTTCAGCCGATCGCGCATCCACAAGTTCACCTTCCACAAATCGGCAACCGGCTGATTTGTGTGGGGAAGCGTGTGCAGGTAGTTCGGCGGACCGAACTCCGGCGTGATGGTCAGCACGGCGGTGCCATCGGCCTCGCGCTTCTGCTTCAGCGTGTCCCACCAGTGTTCGTGCGCTTCCAGATGGCGGCGGTACTCGGAAGCGGAGGGATCGGGCACCTGTGGCCCCTCCTCATAACCGACGCGCGCGTGCAGATGGATGGCGCGATCGAGTGCCGCATCAACAAGCTCCGGCATGTCCGCCAGCAGTGATTCACAAACGACGCACCAGTGACTGAGGTCGAGCGTCAGCCGCAAATCGGGAAACTCCTCCAGATAGCGCGCCGTCGCCCACGGTGCGTAGAGCATTCGCCGCCGGTGTGTTTCGTGGGCGATCGGGATGCCGTGCTCCTTCTCCAGTTTCAATGCGGTGCGAAACAAGTCCCCGCCGCGCTCGAACGACCATTTGTCGCGGCCCGTGTGGGACACGATTTTGTCCGCACCCGCCGCCAGCGACTGAGCGATTCCCTCCGCCATGGCCTCCGCGGATTCGGGAAAAATCTGCGCGATGAACCGCAGGGAAAACTCCCCGCAAAGCGCCTTCATCTCTGCGGGATTCCAGGATTCGATGGCCGCCTCGATGCCATCGAAGCCGGCTTCCTTCGCGAGGCGCAGCTTGTCGCGCAGCGTCGCCCCCTCACTCATTCCCCACAAGGCTTTGAAGAAGAGAATTTGCATCACCACTCAATCGGCTTTCTTCCATGCGCGGTCAGGAAAGCATTCGCCTTGGAAAAATGCCTGCATCCGAAGAACCCGCGGTCTGCGGAGAAGGGGCTTGGGTGCGCGGCCTTCAGCACAAGGTGTCGCGACTCGGCGATCAATGCCTCGTGTTCCTGGGCGTTCCTTCCCCACAACAGAAACACCATCGGCGCCTCGCGTGCAGAGAGTGCCTCGATGGTCTTTGCGGTGAAGCGCTCCCAGCCGCGCCCCCTGTGTGAATTGGCCTCACCGCGCCGCACCGTCAGGCAGGTGTTCAGCAGGAACACGCCCTGCCGCGCCCAGCGATCGAGGTTCCCGGAGCGGCTTGGCGCATGGCCGGTGTCGCTTTCGATTTCCTTATAGATGTTTTGCAAGCTCGGCGGCAGGGGAATGCCTTCGTTCACGGAAAAGCAAAGCCCGTTCGCCTGACCGGGGCCGTGGTAGGGGTCCTGACCGAGGATGACGACGGAAACATCATCGTAGTCCATCATCGAATACGCGCGGAAAATATTCGCCGGTTCGGGGAAGATCGTGTGATGCACACGCTCCTCATCCAGAAAACGAACCAGCGACTTCATGTATTCCTGCGCGAATTCCTGCCGCAGCACTTCACGCCAGCCGGGTGCGGGAGTGCCGCTCTTCCATTCCCGGCTGATGGACTGAAGCGGAGGCATCATTCGTCCCCGCGTTCGATCGCTTCCTTGTAGTTCTTTTCGTATTCCTCGTAGAATGCCTTCCAGAACTTGTTTTTCATCTCCTGCGCCTCTTCCGGTGACTTGTCCTTGGTCAGGGCCCTGAGGCCCTCGACGGCGGGATAGCGGGCGATCTCCTCGCGGTCGCGGCGGATCCAGCGGCCCTTCGGAAATTCGGGAAGCTCGCCGGTGAACAGGTCGATCTTGGCGTCCGCCGGTGGAACGATCACCATGCCCACGCCCCCCTTCGTTTTCATCCAGATTTTTTCCAGGTCCTGCGGCAGCCACTGCACCATGTAGCCTTCGTCATTTCGCGGCAGCGCGGAATCAGTCACGATGATGCGACCGTCCGCCGTCCAACCGTTGAGCGCAACAATGTGGCCGCCCAAATGCGAATAGGGCGGGTCCTCGTAGTAGCCCTTCGGTTTGCGCGGCATCGTTTGCGAAATGAGGATGATGCGATTCTTGTCCACCGTCGCCTTCACGTCATCCCACGTGCGGAAGCGGTCGATGTAGGCATCAAAGCCATTTTGCACTGCCGTGCCGACGGTGCGCGGCCAGATGCCGGGATAATCATATTCGGGATCGTTGGTCCACGCGATGATGTCCTCCAGATTCACGGGCTTTCCGAAGAACTGCATGGCGGTTGCCAGCGCCGCGGATTGGCAGCGATCAGGCGTGTCGATTCCCTTGGAATTCTGCTGCTTGCGCAGCGGCAGGTTCATGACCTTCGGCGCGTAGGCCTGCATGGTACGCACCGTGGCGAACTTCTCCGCCTGCTCCTTCGTTGGCGTGTTGTCGGTCGTGATGACGTGAAACGACGGCGCGGCGCTCAACGGCTTGTCCCCTTCGCTGACAACCTTGATCTGAAATGAATTCGCCTTCTTCTTCAGAAGGACCTGATCCATCTCAATCTTCCCTTCGGGGAACTTCGGTTCCGTGCGCTTTCCGTCGAAGGGCTTCACCTTCCCCCAAAATCCGCCATACTGCCATTCGGTCTTGCTGCCATCATCGAAGGTGAATTGCAGGTACATGCGGAACCCTTCGCCATCGGGAATCTTGATCGCCCAGGAATAGATCGTCTCGTCGAAGGGGAACGCGGGCGTGATGACGCTGGAAAGCCAGTCCGTTTCGCCGGATTTCTTGAAGCTCTCGGCAGGCACGATCCCGCGCGCATCAATCGGCGCGATGGCGGCCTTTTCATCAGCGGAATCCTCCGCAAGCAGGGGAGAGGAGAAGGAAAAAAGCGTGAGAGCAAAAACGGAACAGAGGAAGGCGACGATTTTTCTGGAGGAAAGACGCATGGGATTTTCCAAAGGGAAGATTGGCAAATTGGAGCGCGATGCGAAGGATGACTCAAGCCGGAACCGCAGGCATTCACCCGCGCATTTGTGAGAGTACGGTGTTGAACTTGGGAGGTTGAGAGGGTTTCAAGGGAGAGAATGTCAGGCCATTGCGTTCCTCCGCCGCAGCGTTGGCGAAGCGATTCGGGTCGAGGTGGCAGCGCCTGTGCCATTTCGCGTTTTGGAGATATCGAAGCCGCGCCAGCTCTCCTCCAGCCGTATAGACAGCTTCTTATTCAGTTCGCTGACCGCAGAGCCGCTCCGCATCGGCCTCCAGCATCGCGTTCAAGGCTCCTCCACCGTCCCGCGCACGACCTCGTGAAG
>JADZDZ010000329.1 GCA_020850785.1 Candidatus Sumerlaeota bacterium
CCGCCACGCATCCACGCACCGCCTCCAGCGAGGCGAAATCCTGCACGTCCTCGTCCACAACAATGGGGAGCGGCATCGACAGATGGAGCTTCTTCGTTTCCTCAAGGTTGCCGATTGCCAGCGGCTGTTCGATGAATTCCACGCCAAGGTCGGCAAGTTCGGGAATGATTTTCTTCGCGATGTCGTAGGTCCATCCCGCGTTCGCATCCACGCGGAGAACCGCTTTCGGCGCGACGGCGCGAATGCGGCGCATGATGTCAATGTCCAGTTCGTAGCTGCGGCCGAGCTTGATCTTCAGCAGCGGCAGGTGCGCGACTTCGCGCGCGCGTTCCTCCATGATCGCGTTGTCGGCGAGGCTCACGGTGTAGGTGGATTTCACGCCGGGCGGAGGGAGCTTCGCCAGTTCATAAATCTTCTTGTTGGTGCGGCGGCCCCAGGCGTCCCACAGCGCGATGTTGAATGCGCACAGCGCCGCGGAGTGCTGCGGGTACTTGGCGCGGGCGCGCTTGTCGTGGAAGTCGATGTCGCCGATGTTCTCCTCCGTCACGTCCTTCGCAAGGTCCGCGAGCACGGTGACGATGTCCTCCGCCTTCTGCTTCTTGTAGCGGACCGGAGAGCCTTCCCCCTGCCCATGATCGCCAAGGCGAAACAGCACGGTCGGCAATTCCGTGACCGTATCACGCGAGATGCCGAAGGGATAACGCATCTTCAGTTGGTAGATTTTCTGGATTGAATGCACGGATGGAGCCCCCGGAGTTCGCGAAATAGGACGGGGCGCATTGGGGGAAAGGCGGCCTCCGTGCGCAAGGGCGATTGGGGCTAACGCACCAGCCGTGTCCTTTGCTTCCCGCGCGGAAGGCTGCGGCCACGCCAGCGGATTTCCCCCTTGATTTCAGCGAAGTAAGCCGACCTCAGCATGATGTATGAGGCGAGGAAAGCTCCTGCGGGATAGGCCAGCGCGACCACCAGCGGATTCATCGAGTGTGCGCGCCTCATGCGGCCCACGAGCTTCAATCCCGTTTCCACATGAAGCAGCAACGCCGACAGCCAGACGTACCACGCGCCGGGATCAAGAAGCAGAAACCCGATGGCGATCATCAGCGGCATCGCGTGGGCGAGCGGGAAGAATAACGCCGCCGCAATCGCTCCGGAAATTCCGTGGCCAACGGCTTGGTGCATGTTCTTCTCGAAGCCGCGCACGATGTTGGAAAGCCCGTGATACCATCGCAGGTGAATGGCTGTGAAATCGCGCGTGATGAGGATGCGGCCCCGTTGCGATTTCGTCATGAGTCCCATGGCCATGTCGTCGATCACCTCGTTGCGAATCGCCGCATGACCACCCCAACGCTCGTACATCGCGCGCCGAATCATGCCGAAGGCGCCAATGCCGATGAAATCCTTCGTGTCGGGATTCGTGATTTTTTTCGGATCAAGCGTGAGAAAGCCAAGATGGCTGAGCAGCGGAAGAATTGCATTCTCCCAAAATCCCACGCAATCGACGCGCGGGAAAAGCGTCAGCAGGTCTCCCTTCCCGCGCGCAAGATGTGAAGCAGCCCGCCGGACGGTGTCCGGCGCGAAGATGACATCCGCATCGGTGAACAGATAAAATTCGGATTCTGTCGGCGCCGCCTTCACTCCGCAATGAAGCGCGTGGCATTTTCCCATCCAACCATCCGGCAGCGGGGGAGTGTCGATGATCGTAAGGCGCGGATCGGAAATCCGCTCCAGAATTTCCCCCGTGCGATCCGTTGAGCGGTCATTGATGACGATGACATGCAGGGCGGGATGATCCTGCGCAAGGAGGCTGCGCACGCACCGCTCAATCGCGTGTTCCTCATTTCGCGCCGGCACAAAAACATTCACTGAAGGGGGATGCGGGGACGCTGTCGCTGCGCTCTCCAGCAGCGGCGTCGCGGCCAGTCGGCGGCGGCAGGTCCGCTCCCAGCGCGCAAACCAAACGAAGGCATGCAGCGCGAGAATGACAATTGCCGCGGCTTCCAATGCCGACATGTTTACTCAGACGATTTCGATGGGGACGGCGAACTGCGCGCTGACAACGTTGGCGTTGAATTTCGCGCGAAGTTTCTCCTGCAGCGTCTGTCGCGGCATGTCCTCACCGTGAGTCAGGTAGACTTTGGGGCTGTGCCCATTGGCGGTTAGCGCCCCGTACCACTCCATCAACTGCGTCTGGCCCGCGTGTGCGCTGAAGCCGCCCAGCGAGCGAATCTTCGCCTTCACGGCGATCTTCTCGCCGAAGATTCGCACTTCTGGCGCGCCATCGACAAGCTGCCGCCCCAGCGTGCCGTGCCCCTGATAGCCGACGATCAGCACCCAGGTCTCACGCTGCCACAGGTTCCACTTCAAGTGATGCAGGATGCGCCCCGCGTTCGCCATTCCCGACCCCGCAAGAATCATCATGGGGCCGTGCATCTCATTCAATGCGCGCGAATCGTCAGGCGTGGGGGTTGGAGTCACGGTTTTCAAGTCCTCGCGCAATGGATGATCCTCGCGCAGCATCTGCAACTCCTCATCGAACAATTCCGGATGATTCTGGTAGATGCGCGTCGCCTCGATCGCCATGGGGCTGTCCAGAAAGATTGGAAACGGCGCCACCACGCGATTGCGAAACATGAGCGCGAGGTAATAGAGCAACGCCTGCGCACGACCGATGGCAAAGGTTGGCACGAGGATTTTTCCCCGCTCGGCCACCGCCGTCTTGATGATTTCCTCGAATTCGTGGACTGTTTCGGGAATGCTGCGGTGATCCCGATCTCCATAGGTGCTTTCAAGGATCACGTAGTCCGCCTTCGTGAAGGGCTGCGGGTCCTTCAGGATCGCGGCGCCGCGCTGGCCGATGTCGCCGGAGAAAATCACCACGCGTTTTTTGTCGTTTTCCTCCAGAGTCACTTCGATGCTGGCAGAACCGAGCATGTGGCCCGCCTCGCGCCAGCGCGCCGTGATGCCGGGCGCAATGATCGTCGGCGTTTCATAGGGGACGGGCTTGAAGAGCGCCACCACGTGATCAACATCATCGAAGGTGTAGAGGGGTTCCAGCGGAGGCTCGCCGCGCCGCTGGCGCTTGCGATTGTCGTGCAGCGTGTCCGTCAACCTGATCTTCGCGGAGTCCCTCAGGATCACGGCGGTGATGTCCAGCGTGGCGGGCGTGCCATAGATCGGCCCCGCGTAGCCTTCCTTCGTTAGAAGCGGCAGGCGGCCCGTGTGATCCAGATGCGCGTGCGTGAGCACAACCGCCGTCAATTCGCCCACATGAAGTTGCGGTGGTATGACGTTCTTTTCATCCTGGCGACTGTTGCCTTGGAAGAAGCCAAAATCCAGCAGGACTTTGCTTCCCGCAACTTCAATCAGATAGGCTGATCCGGTCACCTCGCCTGCGGCGCCGAAGGGTGTTACTCTCATGTTTTCATTCCTGCCATGGCGAAGTTGCGTGAATCTTTCGCGATCACGACGCCTTGTCATTTCGCGGCGATCCAAACTGGCGCGGCAACATGAATTGTACCTTTGCGCGCTGCATGGCAACAACGGCGCGGAAAGGGGCAAAATCTCTTGCGCACCAGTGAACACGCGGCGGGAAACTTGCCCCGCTCTTTTTGCGAAACTTTTCTCCAGTCTCTTTTTAAGATAGAAGGAACGCTTTCTGATGTATAAGATTGTTCTGCTTCGGCACGGCCAGAGCGCATGGAACCTTGACAATCGCTTCACCGGTTGGACGGACGTGGACCTGACGGATCAGGGTCGCGAGGAGGCCCGCGCGGCGGGCAGGGTCCTGAAGGCTGATGGCTTTGAATTCGATTTGGTTTACACGTCCGTGCTCACGCGCGCGATCCGCACGATGCAGATCGCAATGAGCGAGTTGAACCAGTTGTGGGTGCCGGTTGTTCGCGACTGGCGTCTGAACGAGCGCCACTACGGCGCCCTGCAGGGATTGAACAAGGCCGAGACTGCGGCGAAGCACGGCGACGAGCAGGTGAAAATCTGGCGCCGCTCCTACAGCGTTCCACCGCCGGCGCTCACGGCTGATGATGAGCGCCATCCCTCGCGCGATCGCCGCTACGCCGACGTGCCGAAGGATCAGCTTCCGCTCACGGAAAGCCTGAAGGACACCGTCGCGCGTTTCGTTCCCTTTTGGGAATCAACCATCGCGCCGCAGGTGAAGAAGGGAAAGCGCGTGGTCATCGTTGCCCACGGCAACAGCCTGCGCGCGTTGGTGAAGCACCTTGATGGAATGAGCGAAGCGGAAATCCTCGAACTCAACATTCCCACCGGCATTCCGCTCGTGTATGAACTTGATGCAAACCTGAAGCCGATCAAGCACTACTACCTTGGTGATCCAGACGAAATCGCGAAGGCTGCCGCTGCCGTTGCGGCACAGGGGAAAGCAAAAAATTGAGCGCTGCAGACTACGCAAAAGCCATCAGCTACAAGGACTCCGGCGTTGACATCAACGAAGGGGACCGCTTTGTCGCCGACCTGAAGAAGATCAATCCCGCCATCGGTGGTTTCGGCGGTTTCCTGTCGATTCCCACGGGATACAAGAGCCCGAAGCTGGTGCTTTCAACCGATGGTGTCGGCAGCAAAATTCTTGTCGCGCAGGAATTGAAGATTCTCGACACGATCGGAATCGACCTCGTCGCAATGGTCGTGAATGATATCATCACCAGTGGCGCGAAGCCGCTGGCCTTCCTCGATTATTATGCGACGCACAAGCTGACGCGTCAGGAATCCAGCGAAGTGATTCGCGGCATCGTTGCGGGCTGCAAGCAGGCGGGATGCGAACTCGTTGGTGGTGAAACGGCGGAAATGCCGGGCGTCTATCCGCGTGGTGGTTTCGACCTCGCGGGATTTGGCGTCGGCATTGTTGACAAGACGCGCATCATCGATGGCCGCAGGATCAAGCCGGGCGATGCGATCATCGGCATCGCCAGCAGCGGCGTCCACAGCAACGGCTTCAGCCTTGCGCGCAAGGCACTGCTGGATGGCAGGAAGGCGCCGAAGGGCGCCAAGCGTCGCGCAATGTTGGAATTGCTGCTTCGTCCCACCGCCATCTACGTCGAGCCGATCATGAGGCTGATCGGAAAGATCAACGTGAAGGCGCTCGCGCACATCACCGGCGGTGGGCTTGGCGGCAACCTCGTGCGCGTGCTTCCGAAGTCGGCCCATGCGGTTCTTTATCCGTCCCGTTGGGAGCGCCATGAAATCTTCACCGCCATCGCACAGAACGGCCCCGTGAGCGAACGCGAAATGTACAATGTGTTCAACATGGGCATTGGAATGTGCGTTGTCGTTGATCGCAGGGACGCGCGGGAGACGATCAAGTTCCTGCGCCGCTCGATGACGCACGCGGAGGAGATCGGCGAAATCAAGCGTGGCAAGACCAGCGTGACCATTGATGGAGTGATGAATGTCAGCTAAGTGGTGGCGATCTGCGGCCCTGTTTGCGCTGCTGGTGCTTCTTGTTGGCTGCGCCACCGCGAACAAGGAGGGTGCGCGCCACGACGGACCCCTTCGCGTTGTCACCTACAACATTCGCGGGGGCATGGGCACGGGAGACAAGTCGCGGCCTCCCGTGAAGGCGGGCGATCAGATTCCGCTCATTGCCGATTTCCTTCGCGAGGAATCCGCAGACTTCGTCTTCCTTCAGGAAGTTGATCAGAACGTCCAGCGGTCCGGCAGCATTGACGAAACAGCATTGCTGGCAAAGTCGCTGAACTTTCACGGACAGTTTGCCCCGGCGATTCCCCTGCAGGGTGGACACTTTGGTGTCGCGATTCTTTCGCGCTGGCCCATCGTCGATTCGCGCGTGGAACCACTTTTCAAGCCCGACTACTCCGCCCACGTTCCGAAGTATCCCGATTACTACGAGGAGCAGCGCGTCCTCCTGATCG
>JADZDZ010000330.1 GCA_020850785.1 Candidatus Sumerlaeota bacterium
GCGCCTTTTCGCACACATCGCTGTGAAAAGGCGTTTTCGTTTACCTTTGACCACTTTCACGAACGGGTGATTCCCTTAACCTCCCATGGCACGCGCTGTCACTGAATCGCAAAACCCACTGACGAAGAGCATCGACATCGTTGATCCCCCCGGCATGGTTCGCCTGCTGCGGCAGTCCGATGCGCAGATGTTCTGCGGCTTCGACGTCTGGAAGTGCGTCAATGACGAGGTGATTCTGGAGGCGCTGGCGCAGGTGGCGCTTCGCATGTCGAAGCTGCTGACGAACGCGAACAGCGTGATCTTCATGAGTGGCGCGGGCACGAGCGGGCGCATCGCGCACCTGCTGTCGCGCGAGTTCAACCGCGTGCTGAAGGAACGGCGGCTGCCGGAAGTCTTCGTGCCGCTGATGGCGGGGGGAGAGGCGGCGCTGATTCAGGCGCAGGAGGCCGCGGAGGACAGCGTGACGATCTCCGTGAAGGACCTGGAGAACGAAACGCCGTCGAACCTGAATCGTGGCATGTACATCGGCATCACGGCGGGGCTGTCCGCGCCCTATGTCGGCTCGCAGCTCAATCACCTGCTGGAGAACGAGAAGTTTGACACGGTGATCGTGGGGTTCAACCCGCTGGAACTGGCGCGCGCCTCGAAGATGGAGGGGTGGGATCGCACGGTGAAATCCGTGATTGATCGCGCGATGGAAAACCCGCGTTTCACGCTCGTGAATCCCGTGTACGGGCCGGAATCGATCACGGGATCGACGCGCATGAAGGGTGGCAGCATGACGAAGATCGCCATCGAGACGATCTTCGCGGTGGCGCTGCAACTGGCGCTGGCGGCGCGTGACGGCGCGAAGACGGAGGCGACGGAGGAGAACCTGCTTCCTCTGCGCGGACCGATCCTTGAATGCATTGACCGTTTCCGCGCGACAGTGGATGCGACGTATAGACATATAGACGCAATTGGCGAGGTCGTCCGGCTGGCGGGGACGTCGCTCCGCAGCGGGGGCCGGATCCACTACATCGGGCGCGGCGTGCCGGGATTGATGGGCATCGTGGATGCCTCCGAGTGTCCGCCAACGTTCGGCGCCGACCTTTATGACGTGCGTGGCTACATTTACGAGGGCTGGGAATTCCTTGGCTTCAACACTGCGGCGATGAAGGCACGCGGGCGCGCCTATGAAATTGGCCATGATTACTTTGAGTCGGACGTGCTGCCGGACCTGACAAAGGGGGACCTTGTGGTCGGCGTGGCGGTGCAGGCGCTGGGGGACAGCACGCGCCAACTGCTTGTGGAGGCGGCGAAGCACAAGGCGAAGACGGCGCTGATTTTCATCACGACGGAGCGGCCAAAGGCATCCGATTTCCCGGAAACGCTCACACACCGCTGCGTCATCACGGTGCCGACGCTGGGGTTCACGACGGGCATCAACAACGAGGCGGAATTGGCGCTGAAGCTGGTGCTGAACGCGCTGACGACCGGTGCGCACGTGATGGCGGGGAAGATTTACGGCAATGTGATGATCGACCTGCGCATCTCCAACTCCAAGCTGTATGATCGTGCGACGGGTCTCGTGAGCTCGCTCGCGAGTGTGTCTGAGACTGCGGCGCGCAAGGCGCTGCATCACGCGCTGTACAAGGAGGAGGCGACGGACCAGAAGCTGGCGGGAATTTCCGTGGCGATGAATGTGCAGCGCGCAGTGACGCGCCCGCGCATCGTGCCGCTGGCGATCCTGCTTGCCTCCGGGCGGTTCACCTACGCCCAGGCGGAGGAGAAACTGGAAGCGGAGCCACGCGTGCGACGCATCATCGAGGACATCGTTTCGCAGACGAAGCTGTAAATCTTCGTTCCTTCCCAAAAAATTTAGACCGACTTTGACCGGGGTGTCGCTTTGCCTTTGCGCCACCTCCCCGACGTCCTGTTTAGTGGGTCGGAATTGTGTCCATCCATGGCCGCATTCCCCTGACCAGTTACTAGGAACTTAATTTCAATGAGCTTTGATCTTGGCAAGTACGGCATCACCGTTGAGCACGTTTATCGCAATCCCAGCGTGGCGAAAATCTATCACTTGGCGTTGCAATGGCCCCGCAACTACATCGCGAACAACGGGGCCTTGATTTCCTACTCCGGCGAGAAAACGGGGCGCAGCCCGAAGGACAAGCGCGTCGTTGAAGACCCCGTTTCCAAGGATCACATCTGGTGGGGGAACATCAACATCCCCGTCAGCGAGGAGTCCTTCGCAATCCTGAAGGACACCGCCATCATCTCGCTGAACACGCGGCGGAATTACGTCTATTGCATTGACGGCTATGCGGCGTGGGATCCGAAGCATCGGCTGAAGGTCCGCATTATTTGCGGGCGTGCCTACCATGCGCTGTTCATGAGGAACATGCTGATTCGTCCGACGGAGGAGGAACTGGCAAATTTCGGCGAGCCGGATTGGGTGATCTACAACGGCGGCCAGACGAAGGCGAGCGCGCGCATTCCCGGCCTGACGGGCGAGACCTCCGTCGATATCAATTTCAAGACGCGCGAAATGGTGATCCTTGGCAGTGAGTACGCCGGTGAAATGAAGAAGGGCGTCTTCACGGTTCTGAATTATTCGCTGCCGCTGGAGGGCGTGCTGTCCATGCATTGCTCCGCGAATGAGGGGAAGGATGGCGACACGGCGCTGTTCTTCGGCCTTTCCGGCACAGGGAAGACGACGCTTTCCGCCGATCCGCAACGCCGCCTGATCGGCGATGACGAACATGGCTGGTCCGAAGATGGGATTTTCAACTTCGAGGGCGGCTGCTACGCGAAGTGCATCAACCTCTCACCGGAGAAGGAGCCGGAAATTTTTCAGGCGATCCGTTTCGGAAGCGTCCTTGAGAATGTCGTGTTCGACGAGGACACGCACGAGGTTGACTACAAGGATGGAAGCATCACGGAGAACACGCGCTGCTCCTACCCGTTGGAATACATTCCGAACGTGAAGC
>JADZDZ010000331.1 GCA_020850785.1 Candidatus Sumerlaeota bacterium
CAGCCTCGCCCACGATGACGTCGTGATTGTCGTCAACGCTCACAACAGAAGGAACAAGGCCCCGCCCCTTTCCATCGCGCAGGATTTGCGGCACGCCATCAATGACCGTGGCGACAAGGCTGTGGGTGGTTCCGAGGTCGATTCCGACGATGCGAGGCATGGGTGGTGACTGGCGAAATGGGAATGGATGGAGGCAAATGGAGTAAAGCTGTTTGCGGCGCAGGGTGTGACGATTTACCGATCTTCACCACCGGAGAAAGAATGATGCCAGAACCACTGAGCAGTGAACAGACCGACGCCGCCCATCGCAGGTTCGCAGTCGATTGTTTCAACGAATGTTGGACCCACCTGGAGCGGAATGACCGCACCGAGGAAGACACCCGCGTGATGATCTCGCTGGCGCTGGCCTCGCGCTGGCACTGGCAGCACGTCCCAACGCGCAAACCGGAGAACTTCATCCGCAGTGACGGGCAGGTCTCCCGCGCCTACGCGGCGGCCCGGCATCCGAATCTGGCGATGGAGCACGCCCTGTCGGGGCTGGAACATTGCAAGCAACACGGCATCGGCGGCGTTGACCTGATGTGCTGCCTGGAAGCGATCGCCCGCGCTGCGGCGCTGCTGGGCCTACGGGACAAGACGGAACAATTCGTCACCATCGCCCGCGAAGGCGCGCAGGAAATCGAAGATGCGGAGACGCGCAACCTGCTACTGAAGGACCTTGAGGAAGTGGAGAAGCTGCAAAGCCTGAACCCGGCGCGATAGCACGTCCCCTCCCCACGAGAAGCGTGTCTTTTTGAGCCACTTTGGCGGCTGCATTTGCGATAAATTCCCGTCTAATCGCCCCTGAACCCTTCCCCATTGACGGAGGGGTCCTTTCGTGGCGTCTATTGAGTGTTGCTGGCGTCTTGTCACAATCCTTGCATTCATTGGATTTGGAAGCGTGGCAAGATCCTCCCCCACCGGTGTTCCGAGAGACGAATGAATAACATCAAATCGATTTCCATCTGGCTGTTCATCCTGATTTGCTGCTTTGTGCTGGCGATCAAGCTGATCGACAAGCCGCGTCCGCTGGAATTGACGACGGTTCAGTTCCTGGAACTGGCGAAGGTCAATGCCGTGCAGCCGCGCGGCGATCAGAACGCGGTGTCCAACGCGGCCTTCGACAAGGTGGTTGATCGTAGCGGCCGCATCGAAGGCGACGTCAGGATCACCGCCGTGCAGGCGCTCTACCCCGACCTGCTGACGCCGCGCGCCGACACCAAGGCTGCCCCAGCGGAGCAGATGATCGGCTTCACGACCAGTTACGTTCCCAATCAGGCGGAGGAAATCCTTCGCGCGATGCGGGAGTACGGCGTTCAGAAGTACAAGGGGCAGGAGCCGGGCGGCTTCGCCGTGCAGCTTCTGCTGACGATCCTTGGGCCGCTCGTGCTGCTGGGGCTCCTGTGGTTCCTCTTCCTTCGCCAGATTCAGAGCAGCGGAAACAAGGCCATGTCCTTCGGCACATCGAAGGCGAAAATGATCGCCGAGGGTCAGGTGAAGGTGACCTTTGACGACGTCGCCGGCGTCGAGGAAGCGAAGGAGGAACTGAAGGAAATCGTCGAGTTCCTCAAGGACCCAAAGAAAGTCAGCCGCCGTGGCGGCAAGATTCCCAAGGGCGTGCTGCTGTTCGGGCCACCCGGCACGGGAAAGACGCTGCTGGCACGCGCTGTTGCCGGCGAAGCGGGCGTTCCGTTCTTTTCCATCTCCGGATCGGACTTCGTGGAAATGTTCGTCGGCGTTGGCGCAAGCCGCGTCCGTGACCTCTTCGAGCAGGCGAAGAAGAACAAGCCCTGCCTGATCTTCATCGACGAAATCGACGCGGTGGGCCGCCACCGTTTCGCCGGCATCGGCGGCGGACATGATGAGCGCGAACAGACCCTGAACCAGCTTCTGGTTGAAATGGACGGCTTCCAGCCGAATGAGGGCGTGATCCTCGTTGCGGCGACGAACCGGCCGGACGTGCTCGATCCCGCGCTGCTGCGTCCAGGGCGTTTTGACCGCCAGATCACCGTGGATTATCCGGACATCATCGGCCGCGAACGCATCCTGAAGGTGCATTCGAAGGGCGTGAAGCTGGCACCGGCCACGGACCTGAAGTCCATCGCTCGCGGCACGCCGGGCTTCAGCGGAGCCGACCTTGCCAACATCATCAACGAAGCGGCGCTCCTCGCTGCACGCGCCAACAAGACCTCCGTGGAACAGTACGATCTGGAGGAAGCCAAGGATCGCGTGATGATGGGACCGGAACGCCGGTCGCTTCGCATCATCGAGGAAGAAAAGCGCAAGACGGCAATCCACGAAGCGGGTCACGCTCTGGCGGCGTACTACACGCCCGGCAATGACAAAGTCCACAAGATCACCGTCGTGCCCCGCGGCCGCAGCCTTGGCCTTACCGCCGTGCTGCCCGAAGAGGAAAAGCACAACTACACGAAGTCGCAATTGAAGGCGCGGCTGGTCTACGGCCTTGGCGGCCTTGCCGCCGAGGAAGTGGTGCTGGGCGAATTCAGCACCGGCGTCGGCAACGACCTGAACCGCATCACCAGCATGGCACGCCGCATGGTGTGCGAAGTCGGTATGAGCGAACGCCTTGGGCCGCGCACCTTCGGCGACAACAACAACAACGTATTCCTTGGCCGCGACATGGGTAACCATGAAAAAACCTACTCCGAGGAAATGGCCCGCATCATTGATGAGGAAGTGAAGGCCCTCGTGGATGAGGCGCATCAGCGCGCAGTGCAGATCATGACGGAACATCGCGACATCCTCGATGCACTCACGCAGGCATTGATGGATCGCGAATCAATCACGGCGGAGGAGTTCGAAATGATCGTGAACGGCCAGCCGCTTCCGCCGCTGTTCAAGCGCGACGCGGGCGATCCACCCGCCGCCACGCCGAACCGCCCGGAGAAAAAGGAGGAGGAGAAGAAGAAAGCTCCCCGCCTTGGCGACATCCTCGACGGCCCCCGCGTGAGCGGAGCGTAAAGAAAGACCACTGGGGAGAGGTCATGGTCCTTGGCAGGAAAAAATCCGTCACCCTTTTCGCCGCTTCCTTCATCACCATTGGCAGTCTGACAACTCATCGAGGCGGGGCACAAACGCTCCGCCTCGATGACGTTTTTGCGCCGGAGCAACCTGCTGCGCCGGAACCGAAGGTGAGCGACCTGAAGCAGAATCCCGCGCGTGCGCACGAACTCCTCGCCATTGCCGAACAGAAGTTAAGCGCGAAGCAGTATGACGACGTCCTGACGTCCACGGAACTGTTGACGGCGGTGCTCGCGCAGGATTCCGCCGAATATGGGACAGCGTTGTGGCTGCGCGCCCGCGCCTACGAGGGCCTCGGCGCATCGGACAAGGTGCTGGCAGTCGCCGACGTGTATATACGCTCCTTCCCGAAGGGGGAAAACCGCGGCTGGTTCCTGCTGCGGGTGGCGCGCGCCGCGCAGGCGGCAAACAAGAAGAACGACGCGCGCATGATGTGGCGCATGGTGGAGTCGGAAAAATATCCGCTCTCCCCGCCGGAGGCGCTTGAGGGCGCGGAACTGCTGACAGAAACGGGAGACGGCGCCACGGCGCGCGCGCTGCTGGAGGCGAACGTTCGCGACGCGAATCAATTCACGCCGAAGGATCGCAAACGCTACAACGCACTGCTAACGGAATCGCTGCTTGTAAGCGACGACGCGAAGGTAAAACTGCCGGAAGGAACCGGCACGACCGACATTGTTTCGCGCGATGCGGCATCGGCGGCGCTGCGGCGCGCGATGTTGCTGGAAATTCGTGGCGAAAGGAAGCAGGCTCAGGAAGAATACCTTTTCCTTCAGCAGAAAGCGTCCCTGCTGTCACTGCCGGAGCAGCAACTTTTGGAGGATCGCATTGCGATGACTTCGCGGGAGCTGTGGCCTCCCCCACCCGCGATGAACACTGCGGCGACGGGCACGCAGCCGAATGCACCCGCCGCCAGGACTTCCGGCGCTTCCGACGCGCCCGTTCTTTTATCGCCAACGCGCAGGTAATCCATTTCTGCCCTTTACGTCGCGGTGAATCGCGAATAATCCAAACGCCTTCTTCCGCGGTGGGATGGCTGAGCGGTTGAAAGCACCGGTCTTGAAAACCGGCAACCCCTCACGGGGTTCCAGGGTTCGAATCCCTGTCCCACCGCCACTTTTTCCAAATTTTCAAGCTGCGTGCCGCAACAATCCGTCCGCGACCTCCGCCGCGTTGGCGCGCGCCGAGGATGTGGCGCCGTGGCGGGAAAATCAGTTTGCTCTAAGGGAGCGAAATCCCCTCAAATAGAAAACCTCCAAACGCTGAGAGGATCGTTCATGGCACGCATTGTTTTCATCATCCTCGTTTGTCCGCTTCTGCTGACGGGGTGCTTTCTTGGCAAACCGGGCAAGGTGCTCGTGACGCCGCTGACCGCCGTCCGCGACGTGGTTGACGCGCCGCTGGTTTCGCTCAGCACGCTCTTCAACTACTGGGGCGATCAATCCAATCCCATCCCCACTCCGCAGCCCGGAATCAGTTGGAGTCCCTTCAGCGGCTTTGGCGCGGGCATCGGCCTTGGTCTTGGCTACTTCGTTTTCAAGGGACTCACAGGCGTGGTGGGCGGAGTCGACTACGTCGTCTGCCGCTCATTCTATCCGGCGTATCCCGTGGGTCTGCGCCCTTGGAAAAAACGCGGCCAAAAACTTGGCGACATCTACTTCCCAAACACGCGAGCCTTATGGGGCGATCACCCGCCAGACAACATCTGGGAGATGAAGGAGCAGCAGGCGCCCGCCGACGAATTGACACCCCGAACGGACCCACCTGCCACAGCGCCGCCCGCCAGCAAACCGCAGGACGGCCCGCCACCGAATTACTCCTAAGCAGGATTCCTAAAGAATCGCGCGCGGCGCCGGGTGACGACCTCCTCCACCCCGCCGCGCATCTTTATTTTCAGCGCACCGCCTGCGATCGGTTCGATGCTGGCAATTGCGGCGGTCTGCACAATGGACTGGCGGCTGGAACGAATGAACTTTCCCGCAGGGAGTTGTTGTTCCAATTCCTGCAGTGTGCCCGCAAAAGTCAAACTCTC
>JADZDZ010000332.1 GCA_020850785.1 Candidatus Sumerlaeota bacterium
GTGAATTTCTCGGTTATATGACCGCACGAATTCTTATCATGGATTACGTTGTCTTTGCCATCGGCGGGCTTGGGGCGTTGGTGGCGGCGTTGCGATGGCGTCGTGACGAAATCCTTCTGCAGGACCTGATTCTGACAGGTGTGCGCCCCGCTGGCCCGTTGGATGAAATACCTGCGCGAGGAGGAAACCCGCAGCGACGGCGCTTCCCCCATGGAACGGGTTAAGCCCGACATTCCCAGCACGACCTTGCTATGACGGCGTTAAAATGGTGGGCGGTACAAGGATCGAACTTGTGACCTCGGGTATGTGAGACCCGCGCTCTAACCAGCTGAGCTAACCGCCCGCCGTGGGGGAATGGTTCAAGCCGAATCGCCCCCCCCCACGCAAGCCGATTCTCCGCGCTTTTTTCCGATTTGAGCGATCCGGCGCATCAGCCTCCGAAGGGACAGGGGGCCGCCAGCAGCTCCGGATTCGCGTAGTTTGCGCTGAGGATGCTATGATAAAGCGCCAGCGGAATGCGCCAGGCCAGTCCGCCGATGATCACCGCCGCCAACAAACGCATGCGTGTTTCCCGCCTTACATCCACCAGCGCGTTGCCAGCAAAAATGAAGGCGCCCAGTAGGCACCACGCCAGCCCCGGCAGCGAAAACAAGTCCTGATCCTTCCACATCTCCAGGTCCGGATTCCACAACAGGTTGAACGCAAGCGCACATGCGAGCACCACCACCAGAAACTGCGTGGCGCGCTCGCGCAGGAAACTTCGCAGCGGCAGAATGGGAAGCGTCGCGAGCACCGCAAGAATCCCCGGCCAGCCCATGAGGAGATTCACCTGCGCGATGTGCGCGAGGTGCTGCGGATCGAAAGTGCTGTAGTGATAATCCGGCCCGCCGGAGTAGGGGTCCGTGGGGCTCAGGAACGGGATCAGCTTCCCTTCGCCCGCGTTGCCGCTGGTCAGGAAGCTCACATCAAAGCCAAGGTGATAGCAAATCCCCCCGGCGATCGCCGCCGGCAGTACCAGCGCCACGATCGCCAGCAGACGCCCGTTCAAATCCTCCGCACGCCAGCGCCATGCCATCAGCAGCAGCAGCGATGGCAGCAGCCAGCCGATGATGAGGTGGAAAAACGCGCCGACCGCGAATGCGAGGCAGGGCTTCCACAGCGGCTCCCGGCCACGAATCGCCTCCAGCGCGAGCATCGCGTACGCGACGACGCAGAGCGAGACCTGCCCGTAGTTTTCCGGCGCGCCGAAAGTCACCTGCGACCAGTTTCCCGCGAACAGAAGCAGCGTCGCGACGCCCCCCGCAAGTTGCGCCTTGTGTCTATATGTATAGACAAAGCCAAGGAACGCCAGCAGCGACAATATCCCCGCCACCTGATACCACAGCAGCGGTGTCGCACCGATGATCATGTGGGCCATCCGGTAGCCGAGCGAATACAGCAACGTCGCACCCACGGAATTGTAGTCGAGGAACATGCCGCGCCGCGATTGCGCCTGTTCGGGAATCAACCCCGTCACGTAGAACTGCGAATCCCCGAAGGAAAGCGATGAAGTGCGCAGCAGCCACAGCACCACGCCCGCCGCGAGGAACAACGCGAACGGCTGCGCGAGGAAACCACGCACGCGCTGGAAGAGCGCGGAGGCGCTGGCGCACGCCTGCACGAAGAAACTTTCCGGCACCAGCAGCACGATCAGCGGCGCCAGCGCGCAAAGCACGCGATAGAGGCCGGGAAAACTCCATATTTGAAGGCCCGCCCACCACCATTCACGAAGCGGATTCGGCCCGCTGCACGGCGGGCCGCTCCCCGCCGGAACGAACGCTGGGGCGAAAAAAAGTGCCAGCAGGACCATCGCAAACGGCGCGATGAACAACGCCGCCATCATCCGCGCGCGCGCGTCGCCGTTCAAGCAGTTGCCTCGCCGGACTTCCGCACCGGCGGCATCGCCATCAGCGCCAGTGCCCCGCCCACGCAGCACCAGAAGACCGCCGAACGCTCCGGCATGTGCAGCGGGAAGCTCGTGAACATAATCCCAAGGTAGGTGACGATGCAGCAAAGAAACGCAAGCGCCAGCAGGCGCCGCAACGAGCCGGGATTTTCGTCGATCACGCGCGCGAGGCCGCGCAGCACCGCCACGATCGCGCCCAGAAAAATCACGAGCGCCATCACCCCCTGCTCCGCGGCGATTTGCAGGTAGTCATTGTGCGCCTGCTCCGCAATGCGGTTGCCGAGCTTCTCGCGCATGATATACATCGTCCCCGTGTCATCCTCCTCCACAAGTTGGCCGATCGTGGGATAAAAGCGGCTGAGGTAGTAGCCCGGCCCGATGCCAACGACGGGATGGCTGCGAATTTCCGCAGAAGCAATCGTGAACATCAGGCTGCGCTCGGAGAGCGACTCCTCGCTTCCCGTGGTGGCGGAAATGAAGCGCTGCGCGATGCGCAGGCCGCTCGGATTCCACGCCCCCGGCGTAGAGAACGCCGCCACCAGCAACGCCAGCGCAACCGGTGCCGCGCCAAGAAGCCACAGCACGGAACGATCGGCCTGCGCAATCAGCGCCCCCAGCGCCCCACCGCGCCACGCCATCGCGATCATCGCAACGAATCCCAGAAGTCCGAGCGCAACGCCCCACTTCAATCCCCCCAGCAGCGCCACCAGCACCACGCCGCAGAAGGCCACCGCCATCGCCACGCGGTTCACCCGCAGCGCCAGCGCCAACCGCAGCGTTCCCGCCAGCGCCAACGCGATCCACGGCTGCCGCGTACCCGTCAGCGCAAGATGAAGCAGCAGCATCGCGCCGCAGCCAAGGAACAGGAATCGCGCGATCCCCTTCCTGCGGAACACCGCCGCCCAATCAAAGAACAGCACCGCATAAATGGCCGCGATTCCCGCCGCGAATCCGCCCGCATACTCCGGATTGTTCAGCGTGGCCAGACTTCCGGAGCGCGCCGAGCCGCCCTGCACGCCGCGAATGGCGCTGTTGGTTTTCTCAATCAGGTCGCGCGGATCGTAACCGTAAAAGAAGCGGTTGAACCCGCGGAAACCCACGCCCCCCGCGATCCCCAGAAATGCCGTGATGATCCCCACGACGGCCATCGCCACCAGCAGCACGCGCACCTTCCTCTCATCGCGCAGGAACATCGGCCCCGTCAGCGCCGCGCCGATCGCAAAGGCCTGTGGCAGCCAGTAGGTCAGGCTGTAGCGCGGTTGCGGCGTGAAGTAGACGGAGGTCGCCCCCCAACCAAGATACGCGAGCAGGAACAGAACCGGCAGCAGCGCCGCGCTTTGATAGCGCCTCCACAGCGGCCCCACGAACCCCACCATCGCCAACATCATCGCGCCGCCCGCAAGCGCCTGCAGCACGATGATCTTCGCCTCCATCACCCAGGAACGGTCCGGGTTGAAGCCGGGAAAGATGCTCGGCGGCGCCACCGTTAGCGGAACCAAAAACGCGATCAGCGCCAGCAACACGCAGCCAATCCACTCGTAGGCATTCCAGAGTCGGCTGTCGTTGACTTGCTGTTCAGGCATTTCCTTCGCGCGGTCCCTGCGAATGGCGTTGATCGTGCTACTGACGAACGCGAAGGTGGCCGCGCCCGGCAAAACTCAAGGGTCATGGGATGATGAACGACGCGTCGCGCGAAGACCAACAGAAAAGCAGTCAGGATGCCCTCACGCGGCGCGAGGACGCGTGGGAGGAGGTCCTGATCCGTGCCGCGAAAGACGAGGATGGGGAGTTTGCCACCACACGCGCCAACCAGCCACCACCCCCCAATCGCGACCTGTGGCGCTGGGTGAAGGCGGCGCTGCCGCTCGCCGTCGTGCTGATTTACATCGCCGTCAAGTCGTTCGACGGCTGGGCGGACCGCAGTGGCGCCTGGCCCGGCACCGTTCAGCAGCCCAAGTCCCTGACCGGGGTGGAACCGACCGCCGCCGATGCGCCAAAGATCGATCGCGCCACGCGGGCCTTCATCGCCGACCTGGAAAAACTGATGAACGAAGGTTCCCTGCCGGCGGTTCGCGACAAAATCACCAGCGCCGACAACACCATCAAAAGCAATCCCATCGTGCAGGCGATCTACGTCGTGGTGCGCACGCAGCAGGGTGAAATGAACGCCTCCGTGGAGCGGCAGTTGATGGTCCTTGAATCGCAGCTCGGCGCGGCGGAAGGCGATTTTCCAAACCTGCTGCAGGAGGTTCGCGTCGCGCGCGCGGCGCAAATCCTCAGCCGCTGCAACGACAGCGAATCGCTCTCCCGCAACACGGACACCATCCTGCAACTGCTCGGCCCCACGCCAAAATCGAAGTACGGTTTGGACGTGCGCGTGCGCGCCGCGGGAAATTTCGAGCAGGTTGGCAACCGGCTGATCGAACAGGGAAAAGGCATGATCCGCACCGACGTGTTGAAGGTGCGAGAGGCGCGCGCCTTCTACCAGACAGGGCTGCGCTTCATCGTCGCCGACGATGCCTGGCTGCAACTTAAGCCCGTCACGCCACGCGCTGCGCCGGACGTGGAGCGCATCGCCGAACGCATCCGCGAAGCAAACAAGATGATCAACGGATTGTCGATTCCCTTCGGCGACAGCGATTCCACCACCTGGACAGGAAAGAAGGGCGATCCTGTTCATGACCTTCCCGCCAGTGGCAAGTAACGAGCGCACGTCCCCCGCGCTGCGCATGACTCCCGGCGCCGCCAGCGGCGAACTGCCCGCGCCGGAATTCGTCTTCCGCGCCGGGTTGCTTCTTGGCGCGGGATACTTCTTTCATCAGGCCGTCGGCTTTCCTTGGAACCGCGGCCTGTTCGGAGTCGCCGCCGTCTTTCTCTCGCTGCTGATGACGACGACGATGGTGTTTCAATGGAAGGTGCTGGGCGATTGGCGTCGGCACACACAACACGCGCTCTACGCGCTGCTGATCGTGGTGCTCACGTTTCCGCTCGCGGCGGCGCTCAGCCCCTCGCTGGGAAAGAGCGTCCTCCCCGCCATCGTCGAAGCCCCGCTCGTGCAAATGCTGGCGACGCTCCATCGGATTCCCGGCGTGTCGCTGCTCGCGGACATCGCGCAAACCTTTCTTTCCTTCCTCTTCTTCATCAGCACCCTGCTGGTCCTTCTTTTCTCCAGCAAGGGAACGCGCCGCGGCGGCCTTACCTTCATCGCCTTCGTGCAGGCGGCGATTTGCCTCTTCTTCTATCCCGTCATTGAAATGGTGATCGCCATCGCGCTGCTGGCGACCTTCTTCCGCGCGCAATGGGAACGCCCGCTCATGATCTCCGATCGCGTGCGCACGCACCTGCGCCCCGTGCAGCTCGATTTCCTGCAACTGCTCACGCGCGAAGGCACCCTCAGCGCCGGCGAAACGCGCGTGCTGCTGGAAAACGAATCGCGCTACTTTTCCGAACTGCTCGACTTCCACCTCGTGAAGTACGATGCGATGGAGCGCGAAGTTTCTCCGGGAAAACGACTGCAATCCGACGACAACAGCGCCCCAGCGGAGAAGGCGTTCGCGCTCGCACGCCGTGGCCTCTGGTTCGTCGTCGGCGTCATCTACTTCCTGATGCCGGACTTCCTGCCGGGCCCCTTCGACGACCTCACCGTGCTCGCACTCTGCCTGCTCAGCGGATTCAACTTCGCCAAGCTCTTCGGACCGAACGACTAGGAATCGTTCGGGAAGCGCTGGAACCGCGCGCTTCTACTTCGTCTTCCGGTTCCGCGATTCCCAGCGCCATCTCTTCAGGATGTTCGCAGGCACGCCGGGAAAGTCCTCGCCGGTGCGGATCGCCCACTGTCCCGCGTTCTGCTCCATAACGTAGAACACTTCCTGCGCGAAGGTTCGCATCAGCGACGGCAGCGCCCAGATCGTCCACCCCATCGCGACAAGAATTGCCGGCAGGAAGAAGCACATGAATCCGGGAGCGACCCGCAGCATCAAAACAAGGCCAATGACAAGCACCACGAGCCCCAGAGGAATCCCCCCCCAGGGAAGAATCCAATCGCGCACCATGCGCGTTACCGCGCGGAACGAATCCTCGATGAACAGGGATGAACGGATCGCATAGATCGCCGCGAATTCTATGCAGGATTTCAAAATGAAGTATCGATAGACGATCAGCGCCGCAACGAGCGCAAAATCCAGGGGACTAAAGAAGCTGCTGGAGGAAATGAAGTAGATCGCGGCGCCGAGAATCATGATCAGGTCCAGCGCGGTCACGATGAAGTTCGCGCCCACTTGAAGCATGATCGGCCTCAGCGCGAAACCGCACAGCACTTCGCGCGCCGTCATCCGCGACACCATGACCTCCTCGATGGGAATGCGACCGCGAAAGCGGCGATAATGCAGATAAACCATGAGTTGCGCCCACAGCCCCGCGATCAGCGGCGTCAGCAGCATCTGAAAGGGAATCAGGAGCCGCCAGGCCACCAGCGAGCGCGTATAGATCGGCATCAATGTTGCCGCCGCTTCCATCGCGAATAACACCACCCCCGGAATGAGCCCGATCAGGTCGTCGATGAAGGTGGATTTCCTGCGCCCCATCAGATAGAAGATGATGGCGTTATGCGCACCCTCCTCCGGCCAGATGTAACGGTCCATCCGCAGCCAACCCAGCTTGTGCACCCACGTCAGCGGACTGTCGCGGGTGGGACAAACCGCCTGCGCAATGGGGGGAATGCGCCGCGCCAGATGTGCAAACGGATCCGGCGCGGATGAAGAGGTTGAAGACGCGACTGGCAGTTGGTCGGCCAGCGGAAGAAGCCTTCCCTAGTAGAGTTTCCACAACTCCGGCGGTGCGACTGTTGGACTTGGCGACGGCGTCGGCGATGGTGTCAATGACGGTGTCAACGAGGGTGAGAGTGTCGGCGATGGGGTCAGCGATGGCGTCAAGGATGGCGTTGCCGACGGCGACGGTGACGGCGATGGACTGGGCGACGGAGTCGGAGTCGGCACCACGGAATCCTTCTCCAGTTCAAAGAACGTGAGAATGCGCGACATCACCTCGTCACGCGTGGCCTGCGGGTAGATGGTTTCAAAGCCGACTCCGAAATAGACCAACTTGCCTATCGCCGTGCCGGTGCCGAACGTTCCCGCGTACTGCACGCCCGCCACGTTGGAACCATCGTAGCCCAGGCATGCGATGCTGCCATTCACCGGCGCGATGACGTCGGGATAATCAGCATAATAAATCCCATGCGTTCCATCATCGTAGGCAAAGGACATTCCCTCAAAGATGCCGCCTGTGCTTCCTTCAACATCGTAGTCCTCCGAATCATCAACGACGTAATCGGCCTTCAGGTAGTCGTTGTAGAAGGCGCGCTTTTCCGTGTTCCCCTGCGCGTCAAGGTCCCAACCGATCTCCGCACCCGTCACCATCAAGCGCCCGCCGTTGGTGAGGTACGTCTGCACAAGGCCGCGTTCCGTGGAGGAGAAAGTCTGATCAGTGGTGCTCTCCTCTCCCAATTCCCACAGGACCGCCTTGTACGGAGCCAGCAGCACCGACCCGCCGGAGACCGCTTCGTCTGAACAGGAATCAAAACCCGCACCATATTCGCCCACGGAGCGACCATGCACTGCGGCAAAGGGATGATAGGGAGGCCGCCCCGTCTGCGTTTTCCAGCGGTCGTAGGCCTCCACGATCAGCGCCTTCTGCGTCGCAGTTGCGGGAATGCGCAGCGCGAACGTGTTCGTGATATTGCTGGTTCCATTGCCGCCGGTCCCGACGGAATTCATGTAGTAGTAGTACGTCGTGCCCGGTTGCAGCCCGGTGATCGTGTAGGTGCGCAGGAGCGACGTGAGGGTAGTGGCATTCGCGATCCGTGTGAAGCTCGTGCCATCCGTGCTCTGATAAAGTTCAAAGCCCCCCTGACCCGTGTCGCAGGACCAGGAAATCTGCGCGCTTTGCGAAACAGCGGTGCCGCCGATTAGTTGCGTGATGATCGGCTGTGGTGGACGAATTTCCGTCGCTGAGGATTTCAGGATATAGTTGCCGGGATCAAAGGCGACCGCCGTCGCGACCTTCGAACCCGTGTTCAACGTGTAGCTTTGCGACAACTGGTTGTTCTGCACGACGAAAGTCTCCGTCGTCGCATCAGTGTAAGTGACAACAATGTCCACGGGCATCGTAAACGCGCCGCCGGACTGCGTTTGGGAGATGCTCAATTGCACCGTGTTGTTCACGCCATTGGTTCCCACGCCCCACGTGTAGTTGTAACCGGGACGCCCCGCGCGATAGCACCACTGCTGGAAGAACGGGTTCAGGCTTTGCCCAAAGTTTTCCTCCACGATGGCCTGAAAATCCTCCGTGACCGCCACGTTGTAGGCCAAATCGGGATCATCAAGATAATCGCGCAGCGACTGAAAGAACACCGCATCGCCAACCACGTGGCGCAGCATGTGCAGTACCCACCCGCCCTTGCGATACACGTTGCTGCCGGCAAAGTCATCCGACGACGAGCTCACCAGGATGCGCGTGTTGCTCACCGACCACGCGGCCACGTAGGCATCGTACGCCGCCTTCCCATCGCGGAATTCGTAGTACAGCGCCTCCGCGTAGGTCGCGAAGCCCTCGTTCAGCCACAGATGATTGAAGCTCTTGCACGTCACCTTGTCACCGAACCA
>JADZDZ010000333.1 GCA_020850785.1 Candidatus Sumerlaeota bacterium
CCCATCGCCGCGAGAACCGAAGCCAGAATTGATGCAAGAAGCAGCCAGCGCGCAGGCACGCGGAACATGTTGAACGGTGGCAAATGGAACAGGCTGGCATTTATTGGCAAATATTGACCGAACGCCAGCAATACGCAAACCGCGATGGAAGACGTATAGACAATAGCAGTGATAACCCGCCTTCTGCGGCGAAACGGTTTCATCCCCACCAACAGAAGCCCCATCAGCGCGAGCATCCAGCCTATCAGCGGAATTGTCACGATCGTCTCACCGGGATAGCTGACGCCGCCTTCCATCCCCAACGCGCGCGGAATCAGGAACGTAATTGCCTGACGCGGTGGAAGGCTCCCGATCTGCCAACTTTCCAGCGTCATGTGAACGCGCGGCGTTTGCGGAACGTGCTGCATCGTGGTCATGATCTGCACCGCCATCAGGGCAAAACCCGCCAAGCCACCTGCCGCCAGCAGCGCCGTCGCAGCCGCGAACCTTCGCGTGCGACGCAGGTTCGCGAGCCAGTCAATTGCGATCCAGAGCACCGTGAAGAACGTGACCTGCATGTAGCCCGCAGCGATTTGCAACGCGAGCGCCAACGCCAGCAGCGCCGCCCGTGCGAACGAAGGACGTTGCATCACCCGCAGCGCCGCAAGTGCCACCCACGGTGCCAGCATCGCCGCTTCGCGCATGGCAATGTGTCCCGAATGCAGCACCATGAAGGTGTTTGCCACAAAGAGCAGGCCGCCGATGAAACCCACAAACGTGACGATGCGGCGCGCGCGCAGATAGTGCAACATGCCCATCCCACCGACCACGGTGTGAAAGACCTGCAACCAACTCGCCAGTTGCGGGGGGAAAATCGCATACCACCAGTTCGGCGGATACAGCACCCCCACGTAGGCCAACGAAAACAGCGGCATTCCGCCGAAGACATTTCTGGTGAAGAACGGAAAGTGTCCCGCTGCGATCTGGCGCCCCGCTTCAACGCGCCAGGGAATGTACTCGGACATCCCCTCATCCCAGGTAAACCCACCGTTGAAGACACCACGTGTTGTTGCCAGCGCAAACACCGCATACGCCACGGCCATCATCAGCAGATGAAGGCTCGCTTTCCATCGCGCTGTTCTAACTTCTTCCGGTATCACGAGGCTGAGCCTGCATCGGCGCGCGGCACGGTGGCAAAACCATCGTCGCAGAAAAAAGGAAGGCCGGCGGTTGTTGCCGCCGGCCCCCGATCAAGCTGCCTCAATCGACTGCTTATTCGACTGAGCGGAAATTCGTAATGTCATCCACTTCCGTCCCGCGGTAGGGATCGGCCAACGTCGTCCGATTCGCACCGAAGGAAATCAACTGATAGGTGGAGGGATTGTAGTAGGTTTCCGCGATGAAGGGGCTGGTCGATGGAAGTTCCGTGCCGCCGCGCGCAACGTAGTCATCGGAGCGGATGTAGAGAATCGGCGTGGACCAGGCGTCAAGGAAGCTGAACTGGCCCAGAAACGTCGTCGAAAGGTTGGCCGGATCCGTCACAGGAGTGCCGTTCGGGTCGCCAATGCGGTTCTGATCCCAATCAATGTACGGCCCCTGCCAGCGCGTGCTAAGCGGAACGTAAAGATTTCCATTCAGCGAAGTGCGCAGGGACATCGTCAGGTATCCGCTGCCAATTGCGTTGCCGGCAAGGGTGAGCGCCGCCGGTGCGAAAGTGTTGCCGGAACCGGAGGGAGGAAGCTGCCCCGTATCCACCTGATACTGCGCGATGGCGATTTCCAGCGTCCGCAGTTCCGCACGCGTGCGGGCGTATCGGGCCCGTTGGATTTCCTTCGTGTAGATACCGACGGCGATGGTGGACAGAATTGCGATGATCACGACCACCACCATCAGTTCCAGCAACGTCACGGCCCTGCGCGGGGTTTTTCCCGCAGGACGACGTTGCAGATTTTTGATCACGCTTTTCATAAACCGGGTATCCGTGCCCTTCGGGAAATCGTGTGGCGCGTCGTGAATGCCGTGGGTCGATTAGAAGTTGCTGTAAAGCGTTTCGTTCGCCTGAATCACGGAGAACATGTAGTAAATGTCGTCGCCCTGATCCAATGGACTTGCTGACAGCCAACTGTTGCGGCCATCGGGGCCGAAGGAGATCACCGCGAACCGGTCGAAGCGCTCCGCTTCGTCCTGCTGGATGAACATGTCATCCTGCTGAAGGTCCGGATCGGGAAGCGCCTGCGAACCGGACGGGGCATCCTGGCTAAACAGCGGCCCGTAGTCCGAATAGATGCGGTAGGGATTTCCCCAAGGGTCCACAACCAAGTCGATGGTGATGTCGCCGGAGGAGGGATTGTTGATGACCTCGCCTTCGTAGCGGATGCGGCGCGGATTCAGGAAGGGCCCCTGCCACGCATCCACCATGCGGCGAACCCGCGCGTCGGTGCTGCTCAGCGTAAGCTGGGAGCCAACCTGATCATTCAGCTTCTGATAAACATCCACCAAGAAGTGGCTGCCGGGAGAGGTCAGGTTGTCGAAGTCGTCGCGGGAACCGACCGCGCCCACCGGCTCGCCGACGAGGCGATTGGGCACGTTGTCCAGAATGTGAATCGGGACCAGAAATCCGTGAGCGATTGCGACCGATTGTTCCGCTTCTGCAATCGAGCGAACTTCGGACTGCGCGATGGAGATGCGGGCGCGATTGAGCTGCGTCAGATACACGGGGACCGCAAGCGTCGCGAGTAGGGAAATGATCGCCAGCACGACGAGCAGTTCCGTCAGTGTGGTGGCTCGCCTGGAACGCTTCCTGAGGGTCTTCATTGGGTCTAATCCTTTTCTGGTCTTTATCTTCGTGGTCCGGGGTATTCAGTCACTCAACGCTCTGTCTAAGTGTCCTTCGCTTTGCCCTCATCGTCAACTCATGAGGGCCCTCTTTTAGCGTCCGAAGACGTGGTAGAGGTCATCACCGTCGCCGAAATCGTCGCCCGCAAGGTCACCGGGGCGCTGATTCGTCGTCACAACCGCATTACCCGCACCGGGCAGGCCGTTCGGGCCCAGCGACAGCACCACGGAACGGTCGAACACCTGCGTCGGGTAGGTCGCGCCGGGGTTGAAACCACCGTCGGTATTCGGCACGACACCGCTTTGTTCAAGATCACCCTGCGGCTCCAGCACAAGGCCGCGACGCGTCAGGCTGCCGTAGTTGTTCCCCCAAGGATCGTCGGGAACGCCGTCGGGATTCGGGGAAGACACCGGGTCCACGGTGTCAACGTTGCTGTCCGTCTGCCAGTTGATGTAGGGGCCAAACCAGGCAAGCGTACCATCGTAGCTGGTCTCACTGCGAACCAGACGGTCGATCACGTTTTGACGCGTGGTGTTCGCGTAAAGGCCCGTGGCGGGATCGATGAACAGGCTGTTCTGGTCAGGGAAATTGATGTAGGTCTGGGCGACCTTGTAATCCGTGAGGCCGTCCGCGCGATCCACGGGATCACCACCGCGGCCGCGGTTCCAGGAGACCCCATCACCCGTCAGCACGTCATTGAGGGCGAACAGGCGAATGTAAAAACCGGTGTCGACGCCCACGCGCTCTTCCGCCTCGCCGAGGTTCTTCAGGTCGCTCTGCGCGCGCGCCAAGCGTGCCTGCGCCGTGCGGTTTGCGACCACGGGAATCAGCACCGCCACAAGGATGCCGATGATAATGATCGCGACGAGCAACTCGATGATGGAGAAGCCCGCGCGACGGCGGCGCGAACCTGCCGCTGTCAGTCTGGATGTCCGTGGCTTAATCAGCACCGTGAATTGCCTTTCAGGAAGATTCATCATCAGAATTTGAAGGAGTAGTCATCACCGGTGCCAAGGACGCCGGAACGACGGTCAAAATCACTATCAGGCGGAGCGGGATTCGTCGTCAGGCCGGGAAGCTGGTTCGGCCCCATGGAGTAAAGCTCGCGGCTGTTGTAGATCGTTTCCTCCGGCCCAAACAGGATGTAGGGCGATCCCCAGGGGTCCTTGGGATAACGATCCGTATTCGTGGCCAGATTGCCGTCGATCTGGTCCGCCACGGGAACGCCGCTCGTGGGGTCGAAAATCGCGATCGGTCCCTGACGGCGGTCCGTTGTCTGGATGAATCCGTTCAACACGTCCTGAAGGCTCATCGTGTTCTTCATCGCCACATACGGCCCCTTCCAATTGGGAACGACCGTCGAATAATAGCGCGCTGCCGGCGTGATGACTTCATAACGGCCGGGGGTAAGGGAACTGGTGCCGGGAATCCAGCGGGCGCGGGGCGGATCGAAGCCCGGCGTCGGGGTGCTGAGGGACGTCAGGGCCGTATTCTCTGGATTGTCCAGATCGTTCAACCGGGGAAGGAAACCACCGCCCGGCATGTCCGCCTCCACAAGCAGCAACGCCTTCGTCAGGCTTTGCAACTCATCCTGCACAGCAACCTTGCGGGCTTCTTCGGCGCGCTGGCGGAAGACCGGCAGGATCAACAGCGCGATGATAGCGATCACGCTGGCGACCATCGCGATTTCGACGGCCGTGAAACCCCTGCGGTTGTTTCGTCTCATCACCTGCATGAGCGTGCTAGCTCCTTTATTCTTCATCGCGCCGACCAATATTCTAGAACTCGAAGACGATGTCGTCACTTCCTGAATCAGTAATTCCTACAACGCTGTTCACACCGTTTCCTTTTCCGTCACTCGGCAATCCGTTCACGCCGCCGGGAAAGAAGCCAATGTTGTCCGTTGCAAACTTGCGGTTCCAAATGTTGGCACGCGCCCGGTTGAATTCCGTGTCCGCCGGCCCCGTACCACCAATAAGGTACGTGTGCGTGATGTAGCCCTTCGTCGTGGGGCGATACCCCACGACCCCCTTGTAGAGGCGCAGGCCCCAGGGGCCGTCACCGGCAAGCGCCACATTTCCATCGCCGCTTCCCATCGTGCCGAAATTCGCGCGCACATCCTCACTGCCACCGGGGTAGTGATTGTTGCCATAGCTTACCACGGCATTGATGAAATTCCCTTTTTCCGCCGGCGAGGCAGCCGAGCCCTCATTCACAAACTTCAGGAAGGGGCGCGCGGGGTCCGAGCGATCAATATCCATCATGTAAACAACCCAGGGGTTGTTGTAGGGATCGGCGGGCCAGCGCAGTCCGTTGGGCGAATCCACGTTGTTCGGATTGCTGGCATCATTTCCCTGCAGTTCAGGGATCAGCATGTAGACAAAGCCACC
>JADZDZ010000334.1 GCA_020850785.1 Candidatus Sumerlaeota bacterium
AAAGCGGTGGTCTTCATTCGGTGGTGGTGGTGGGTTCCGGCTGCTCGACTTACAAGGATCGCACGAAAACAGTCAGCATTTGCAGTGGTTTTGCCGTTGCTTGGACTACCTTCCCGGAAGCATGATGAATTCTCCCCTCGATACCAAAGAGAGGGCAATGCCATGAATTACAAATCATCGGAACGTAACCCCGGATTTACAGAGCCTTCGCGCGATTCGCAGGAAGGCGCGCGCCAGATTCTGCTCGATAAGCAGGCGGAGTTGCTGCGCCTTGAGACGGAAGCGAAGCAGCGCCGGTCCGCCCTGCTGCGCGAATTGCAGAAGGCGGAAACAGACCTGCAGTCGCTTGGCCGCCGCATCGACGCCATCGGCGAACTCCTCTCGGTGGATTTTCCGCTCCCGGCGCCTTCGCGCATTTCCCCGCAGCAGTGGCAGGAGCTTCCGCTCCCCAACGCCGCCGGCGAGGTGCTTGCGGAAGCGGGTGGCTACCTCACCACGCAGCAAATTCGCGAACGCCTTGAAAAACACGGACGGGAAGTTGACGACACGTCCGCCCTGTCGCTGGTCCTTGATGATTCGATCGAGGAAAACGGCAGCCCCGTCATGAAGATCGCGCCCCGCCTGTGGGCCCGCAAGGACTGGGCGGAGCAGGCACGCTTCAGCATCCCCTCGACGCGGAATGCGAAGGGTCATTGATTTCAGACGAAGGCATTTCCGTCACGTTTCGCAACTCCCGGCTCAAATCCCCGCGCCGGGAGTTGCTTGTCTATACAACACAACTTTTGTCCCACCACCTGCGTGCGCTCCGGCGTGGAGGCGGAGCGGTCGGCGTGATGTACTGCGGACCCCGCGAAATGCGCCGCCTGAAGAAAACCTGGTTCGGCATCGACGAGGAGACCGACGTGCTCAGCTTCCCTTCCGAAGAGGAGGATTATCTTGGCGACATCGCCGTGTGCCTTCCCGTCTGCGCAAGGCAGGCGCGCGATCACGGCGTTCGCACGGAGGATGAAGTCGCGCTTCTGCTGACGCACGGTCTGCTGCACCTGATCGGCCACGATCACGACAACGCCGCGCGCAAGGCACGCATGTGGAAGAAGCAGGACGCCCTGCTGCGCGCGTCGCGGGAAATCAAGCGCCCACGGCTGGTCGTCGCGAAATGACGGAAACAAAGCCCTTCCGCTCCGGCATCGTTGCGCTGCTGGGGAAGCCGAACGCGGGGAAGTCCACGCTGCTGAACGCCATCACCGGCGCAAAGCTGAGCGCCGTCAGCGCCCTTCCGCAAACCACGCGCGAGCGCACCGCCGGCGTCCACACAAGCGACGATTGCCAGATTGTCTTTGCCGACCTGCCGGGCCTCATCACCCCCGGCGACCGCTTGAATGAAACGCTTCGCGACAACGTGCTGGAGGGAATCGCGCAGGTCGATGCGGTGCTCCACCTGATCGACGTCGCCGATGACAAGCCCCTTCCCGATGAAATCGTGGAGGCGCTTGCGCGCGTGAAGGCCCCCGTGATCCTCGCCGTGAACAAGATCGACGGGAAGCGCGCGCAGGTGGACGCGGGCTCATGGGCGGGAGAGAGGATTCCCGCCGCGCAGCGCAAGCTCTACCGCGCGATCGTCGGCATCTCTGCACAGACGAAAAAAAATCTTCCCGAACTCCTTGCGCAGATCACCCGGCTCCTTCCTGAAGGTCCACACCTTTACGATCCCGATGTGCTCACGGACAAGGACCTGCGTTTCCTTGCGCAGGAAATGATCCGCGAAAAGCTCTTCCTGCACCTGCACGAGGAACTGCCCTACGCCACCGCCGTCCTCGTCGATGAATTCAAGGAGCGCGAAGGCGCGAAGTGGTACGTTGCCGCGACGATCTACGTGGAACGCGAATCACAGAAGGGGATGGTGATCGGCAAGGGCGCGGAAATGCTGAAGAAGATCAGCCAGGGTGCCCGCGCCGACATTGAAAGGCTTTGCGATGCGCCGGTGTTCCTCGAACTCCGCGTCAAGGTTCGTGAAAACTGGCGGAAGAAGGAACACGACCTGCGCTTCTTTGGCTACCAGGGAAGAAGCCAGAAGCGGAGAAAATAACAACGCACGGGCCGCGCAATGAACAAAGTCTTGTTTCCCCGCCCGCGCCGGTGCGCACCTTCTCCCCCTTCACGTTCGTCAAATTTCAGGAGGCTCTGTCATGCTGTTTGTCGCCATCGGTTGGGATGCTGCTGATTCGAAGGAGAAGCGCCCGCGCGTGCGCCCCGATCATCTGGCGCATTGGAAGGAAATGGACGAGGCGGGGCGCGTGGTCATCGCCGGCCCCATGACGGACTTCGCGGGCAGCCTCTTCATTGTGGAGGCGGAATCGCAGCAGGCCATCGAGGCCCACATGGCGCGGGACCCCTACCTCCTTCAGGGAGTTTTCCAGCGCGTGGAGGTCCATCCCTTCAAGGGCGTGCTCCCCTCCCGGACCTACGGCGCCGCCTGAGCGGCACGGTCCACCGTCCGTTCCACACATTGGGCGTAAAGATTGCTGAAACCCTCCCCAATGTCCCCTCGTCGCCCACAATCCGCCACCTTTCATGGCAATCGTGAAAGGCTGAATCCGCTGGCAAAGGCGATAAAATCACTCCCGTTTTCCGTGGCGGTGAATTGGCCCAGTGTGGCCTGCGGGATTGGACCGCGTTGACACTCTGCGGCAACGGATAGTCTATAGCGCCCCTCAGCGTTTCGGAGCTCACAAATGATTCGTATTCAGAAAATTACAATGATTGTCGCGGTGGCCCTGCTTGCGGGCTGCGCGGTCGGACCCAATTACAAAGTGCCGGAAAGCACACTGTCCAACCAGTGGGTGACACCGGCGGACAAATGGACCATTTCCACCATCCCCCAGGAGCAGCAGTGGTGGCGCAATTTCAACGATGAGAAGTTGAACGAATTGATCGCACGCGCCTACGAGGGGAACCTGGACCTGAAGGTTGCGGAAGCCCGCGTGCGTCAGGCACGCGAATCCCGCATCGTCGCATCATCCCCGCTGCTTCCCGTGGTCGGCGCCGGCGCCTCCGCAACGCGCCGCCGCAACAGCGAGGACGTCGTTTCCAAGCAGCGCAAACCGAAGGTAAAACCCGCAGGCCCGCCCGACGTTCACAACCTTGGCGGACCACCCGCATTTGACGCCCACGGCCATCCCGTTGCCGCGCCGTCCACGCTGGTCGTAACCCGCAACCCCACGATCATATCGCGCGGCGTTGATCCCTACTCCAACTTGTTTGAAGCGGGCTTCGATGCACAGTGGGAACTGGATTTCTTCGGCGGCACACGGCGCGCACGCGAAGCCGCCAGCGCCGACCTGCAGGCTGCGCAGGAAAACCAGCGCGACGTTCTTGTCATCCTGCTTGGCGAAGTCGCCCGCAACTACGTCGAACTTCGCGGCCAGCAGCGCCAGCTTGCCGTGTCGCGCAACAACGCGGAAAGCCAGCGCAGCACGCTGGAACTGACGGGAACGCGCATGCGCGCGGGCCTCGCGACGGACCTTGATGTGGCGCGCGCCGAAGCGCAGCTTGCCACCACCGAAGCATCGATCCCCTCCTTTGAAGCGCGGCTGCAGGCGGCCATCTATCGCCTCAGCGTTCTCACCGGCCAGGAACCGGGTGCACTGCAGGCGGAGCTTGTTGATCCGCAGCCGATCCCCGCAGTGCCATCGAACGTTTCGTTTTCCGCGCCGGCGGACCTTGTGCGGCGCCGCCCCGACGTTCGCGCTTCCGAGCGCAACCTCGCCGCGGAAACCGCGCGCATCGGCGTTGCAAAGGCGGACCTCTATCCGAAGTTCACGCTGAACGGAAGCCTCGGCCTTGCCACGTCCGACATCGACAAAATCTCCACCGGCTCCAGCAAGCAATTCAGCTTCGGCCCCAGCGTGAGCATTCCGCTCTTCAACGCCGGCCAGCTTCGCGCACGTGTTCGCGCCCAACGCGCCCGCGCCGACGAGGCGATGGCGACCTACAAGAACACCATCCTCGCCGCGCTGGAGGAGGCCGACAACGCGCTCACCGCACTCTCACGCGAACGCGTGCGCCGCGATGCGCTCGCACGCGCCGTCGAATCCAACCGCCGCGCAGTGAAGCTCTCCAACGACCTTTACAAGCAGGGCCTTACCGACTTCCTCAGCGTGCTCGACACGCAGCGCGAACTCTTCCAATCGGAGAGCCTTCTCGCCGACAGCGAAACGCGCGTTTCCACGAACCTTGTGGCAGCATACAAGGCCATGGGCGGCGGCTGGGAAGTGTTCCTGCCGCCCGTTGATGGCGACAGCGCCACGAAGGACGCGCCTGCACCCGGCGAAAGCGACAAGGGAGCCGCCACGGAACCGGCACCGGCGGCAACTGCGGCGGAAAACACAAAGTAGAACGCAGCCGCAGGTTTTTTGAGCCGCGGATTGGCTCGGATTGATTTGTATATATGTATATACAAATACGAGAGTTGCCTTTCGTGGCGAGGGCGTCCCGCCCTCGCATTCTTTCCAATCACCAGAAGCGTATAGATATCCATACGTACCCAATCCGTTCCCATCCGCGTGAATCCGCGGCTAAAAATATTCTCCCCTGTTGCGTGAATCCGCAGCCTTATCCCGTTGCGGTGGGGAGTTTTTTCTCGGCCTCGTCGATGGCCTTCTGGGTTTCCGTGGGCTCGCCTTCCACCGCCAGCGGCTCCTTGCCGGTGTAGTTCCTCAGGGTCGGGAAGAGCAGCGCCCAGATGAACGTGATGACGATGCTGCCAATGCCGCCGATGATGACGGAATTGGCGATGCCGAACCAACTGGCGGTGATGCCGGATTCAAATTCACCAAGCTCGTTGGATGCGCCGACGAAGATCAGGTTCACGGCGTTCACGCGGCCAAGCATCGCCTTCGGCGTGAGCGTCTGCACCAGCGTCTGGCGGATAACGACGCTGACCATGTCGAAAATTCCCATCAGCACAAGCGCGACGATGGAAACCCAGAAGATGTCCGAAATTCCGAAGACAACGGTGGAAATTCCGAAGCCCGCCACGCAAAGGAACATCAGCATTCCCGGATTGCGCAGCGGCGGCGCGTAGGTGAGCGCGAAGGCGGTGAGGGCGGCGCCCGCTCCCATGGAGGCGCGCAGGACTCCCAGACCCCAGCTTCCCACACCCAGGATGTCCTTCGCAAATGCGGGAAGCAACGCCGTGGCGCCGGCAAGGAGCACGGCGAACAGATCCAACGACATGGCGCCGAGAAGAATCTTCCGTTGCAGGATATACTTCACGCCCGCGATGACAGTTTCCCAACTGATGGCTTCCCTTTCAAGACTGCCGGGACGGATGGTCATGCGGCGGATGCAGATCATTGCACCAAGCATCAACACCGCGGACATGCAGTAGACGACCTCATAATGTTCGATGCCGTCGAAGGTTGCCAGCAGCAGCATCAACCCGCCAATGCCGGGGCCGGCGATGGTGCCAAATTGAAAGACGATGGAATTCCAGACCACGGCATTCTGCAGGTCCTTCTGGGGAACAAGCAGTGGAAGAAGGCCCTGCGAGGCCGGCCCCCAGAATGCGCGCGACGTGCCCTGCAGCAGGAGCACTGCGAAGATGGGAATCGCGGTGGAGACACGAAAAAAACCGAGCACTGCGAGAAGGATGGAACTGATGAAGATTCCAAGCTGACAAACGCGGACGACGTTGCGCCGGTCGTGGCGGTCAGCGACGAGGCCCGTGATTGGCGCGAGCAGGAACATCGGCAAAAACAGGGAAAGGCCGATGAAGCCAAGGTCGAGCGGGTTCTTCGTGATGTCCCAGACTTGCGATCCGATGGCAACGATGGACGCCTGCGTTGCGACGATGGAGAAAATGCGCGAGCACTGGAAGAGCGTGAAGTCGGGATTACGCCACGCGGCTCTGGGGTTATGAGTTTCTTCCGGTAGTGGGAGGGCGTCGGATGACATCGATGCGGGGAGCAATGTGGAGGTGCATGGCCCACCAATGCACGGGAAAAATCAGGCAAAACCGCTGGTTCCGCCAAAATTTCCGCCGCTGTTGACTAAAAATGCCGCCGCTGCGGGGACAAGTTCCGCTGTTTTCCACACGGAAACGGGGATTCATTTCGCCTCCTCCAATTGGGAAAACATTGCTTCGATTGCTTCCCCTTCGGGAAAGACAAAGAACATCGTTCGCAACCTCTCGCCCTGCTTCGTTGTGGTGATAAAATTGCCATCGGAGCCAAGCCGAGTTTCATATCCTTCCACTTGGCCGCAGCGGCAAACGGATGCGAACATGAACTGTGGCCGGATGGTCTGGAAGAGAGCCCTGAACGGTTCATCGTCGGCACTTTGGAAGAAGTTGGCAAGCTGACGGGCATTGCTGGGAAACTCCCCATTTTTCTTGAAATAAAGTGAGATCGGAGCAGTCGGGTCATCAAGGTCAGAGGAGCAAACTTCGAATGGCTCCGGTTTCATGACAACCCAGTCGCATTCCGTTTGTGCAAGGAAACCGGGCGGCAGGTAGTGCGCCACCAGATCATCGCAATGCCGGGGCCACTCCCCCTGCTCCATCTTGTATTGAAGGCAGGCGGCGGCGAAGCGCTGAGCCATGACTTGCCGCAATGAATCCTGATAAAGGTATTTGATAAGATCGGAAGGTGATGGTCGATCGAGTTTGTCATAAACAAGCAAGCCGCCGAATCTATCCGCAGGTATGGCGAACACTTCCCTCAGGTAAGGCCTGTGTCCCCGGTTCATCATCGCGATTTTGATGCTGAGCTCAGATTCCGCTTCATCAATGGCGGCAGGGTTCGCGTCACTGATTGCAACGGCATATTGTTCGAAGGACTTGCGTACCGCCGGTGCCATGAAGCGGCGAAGTGCGTTACCGGGCACACCATCCAGCAAGTAGGAGAAAGTGCTTATGGTGGACTGCCACGAATCCATTTCCTCAAGGCTGGCATCTGTCATAGCGCGAATACTGGCGCGCCGCTGATCCTTGAACTCCTCCTCCGTAAGGGTGTTCTCATCCAGAATGGCAATGGCCCGCGACAGCGTGTCGGATGACAAGGCGTCCATCGCTTCCAGTGTGAAGAGAAATTCGATGTCGGTATTACCGCCCCGACCGAGGCTAATCTGGTTAATGCGCGCATTCTGTTCGAGGATGGTGAGAATGCGGGCATTCGCTTCGGCAGTATCACCGCGTGCCGCCGCCAACAATGCGGTCAGGGCGAGAACATCTATCGATCCCTGATACGAATAAAATAACGTGAGGATGTCGTGACCATAATAGGCCTCGGTTGTCGGTTGCGGCCAATCGCTCTGCCAAATCCGAGCTTCGATCTCGCGAAGGTTTTTGATTGATTCGGGGCTCAACGGCGCAGAAAGGGAGCCCTTGAAGAAGTCGGGGTAGTGCGTTTGCATGTAATTCAGAATCTGCTCAGGCTTCGTACTTTCCGGAGCAGTTGCAACGCTGGTGTAAACTCTCCAGCGGTAACCGGCAAACCGCAGGAAAGGAATCCAATCATTTCCATCCAGGGGCTCAAGAAGCGGAGAAATTTTCGGACTGGTTGCAGGCGCCGGCGCGGGT
>JADZDZ010000335.1 GCA_020850785.1 Candidatus Sumerlaeota bacterium
GCCGTCAGGTCCACGATGACCGTCGCATCGGGAACAGAGGGTGCGGATTCAAAGCTGCCCACCCCGTCCTTCGCGATCGTGTACATTTCATAGGTGCCTTCGCCGCCCAGTGTCGGCACATCCAGCAGCGCGGGGCTTGTCGTGAATGCGGTCGCGTACTCCGTCAGCGAACCTCCATCGCGGCGGAAATGCACCTTCACTTCATCCACACCGTTGCCATTCAGGTCGAACGCCGTGTAGGTCGCCCACAAGTCATTGGTGCGATGATAGGCTGGCATCCCCGTCAGGTACGATGACAGCTTTCCCGTATCAACGCCCGTCAAGTCGGTCAGGAACACGCGGCCCTGATAACCAAGGCTGCCAATTTCCAAAGGAATGGAGCTTGAGGAGACTGGTCCCGCAAGAATCTTCTGGCCCAGCACATCGATGGAAACTCCCGATCCATCCAACGGCAACTGGTAGACAGGTGATGAATACTTCGGATTCCACCCGAGGATTTCCGGGTATTGCTTGTCGCCCCCGCTCACCATGGTCGCGGCCAGCGATCCGTCAGCATTCACGCGCACATCCAGCGGCATGAACTTCGCCTCGGACTGCGGGTTCTTCACCTGCATCATGGAATTTACAATTTCGCCATCCACCGCATTGATCAGGTAGTGGTTGATCTGGCTGGAATCTGTCGAAGAGATCGACTTCCGTCCCAGCACGACAATCAACGAACCATCACCCGCAATGTCCGCGCTACCCACCGCGTCGTTGTAGGCAGTGGGCAACGTGCGTTCCCAGGACATGGCGTAGCTTGAACCATTCCACTGATAAAGTCGAACGACGCCGTTCTTGCCGTAAACGATGCGTGCTCCATCATCGGACAGCGCCGTCACTGTCGCATCCGTCGCATAGCCGGTTCTCTCCGTGTCCGTGGAAAGATCGATGATGCGCGTGCTGGTTCCTTCCTTGAACACGGCGACGTTTCCATCCTCCGACATCGAGGCCAGAATGATCGCCGATGCGCGATCAATCGTGCGTTGCAGCACGCCGGCCTGATTGCGGACCTCCACGTTGCCGTGGCCGTGGCTCGTAAGCACCTTCGTTCCATCGGCGCTCACCGCCAGACCCGTGATCGAATTCGGATAGTACATCCGCTCCGAGAAGACAGGCGTCTGCGTGGGGGTCTGGACGATATTGAGAATGTTCTCCCCGTTGAAGGCATAGTGGCCGCCGAAGAAGAGCGTTTCGCTCCGCAGCGAATCGTAAGTAAGCGTAAAGGCGCCGGTCTGCGGCATCGCGTTGGGCGTGCTGATCTGCGTCCACCCCGTGCCGTTCCACTCATAGGTGTAGTTGAATTGAATGGAAGGATTGTTTGCATTTGGCTGCGTGACGAGAACGATCTTGCTGCGCGCGGAATCGTATGCAAATTCGATATGCCCCAACGTCAACCACGGCGATGCAAGCTGCGTCCAATTCGTCCCATCCCAGGACCACGTCACCTGCGGGAATCCAACAAGGTTCAGGATGCGGTTTCCCGCCGGGTCCCAAACCATGTCATAACTTGTCTTTGGCGGCATGGTCGTCGGCGTCAGTTGTGTCCACGTGTCGGACTTGTAACGCCACGTTTCCGGCGCGCCAAAGGACCAAGGGTTGCCGTGGACAATAATTTCCTGCCGAACGGGATCGTAAGCCATGTCGAACTGCGTCATGGATGGCCCCGTCGCCTTTTGTGTCCAATCTGTTCCATTCCATTCCCATGTTTCGCCGTCGAAGACGCTTCCGAACATCACGATGACCTGCCGGTCGGAATCCCAAACCATCTTATGATCGCGACGCGGTGCTGGATTCGTCGCAGGGTTCAGCATGGTCCATGTCGTTCCGTCCCACGACCAAGTGCTCCCGCTGCCGTCAGCTTCACTTTGAGTCCCCCCCAGCAGGGCTCCGCCGAACATGATCGTTTTGTCCCGCACGGGATCATAGCACATGGCCGGGAAGTAAAGCCGTGGTGGCTTTGTGGCGGGGTTTTTCAGCGTCCATGTGGTGCCATTGTAGGAATAAGTCGCGTCGGAAAACGTTGGATACAGCACACTCGCCGCCGTTGCCCCATCACGCGCCGCATCCAGAAATATCGGACGTGCATCCTCCATCGACCGATACGTGAGGGACGGCGTCGCACCGGTGTTGTAATGATTCAAAGTCATCATGATCGCGGAGGCATAGCCCGCATTCCCCCCACCGCCCAGCGCAACCTGTCGGATTGCATGGTGCCCGAAGAAGGTTCCCGCTTCGGGGTAGTCAGCGACCGGCCGGTCCATATAGTCAACCGCCTGCGGCAGATAGTTGACATAGAGGTTGTAAAGCCCCGTCGGAGCGTAGCTTGCTCCATTCCCCACCTTCAAATAGTAGGTCCCGGTTGTCGGAAGCGTGACATAGACCACGCGCGAATCGACAAATGTGATGCCGGGAAAAACGAAGCCGGGAATCTGCACCAGTGACGAGTTGTAGAGCCGCAGTTCTGGTATTTCCATCGAAGAGCCAACCGATGCGCACATCGCCAACGCGAAGAATGTCCTGCCCGCCTGACCAGTGAAACGATACCAATCCTGATCGGGACTGGAGGCGCCGGGCTGCGTGGGATCGATGCGCGTCTGGCCATCGCCCTTCACCTGCGTGCGAATTTCTGAAACGGTGATCGTCCTCGCCTGTACGCTTGTGTTGTTTGGCTCCAGCGTGTCGGGCGGCTCCTTGTAGAAGGTGAATGGATTGCGGATGGATTTTGATCCGTAAGTGGCCTTCACGAACCCATTGAACAAATACGGCGCAACTGATGGGCCGTTCACCGCGCTGCTTGCGGAAAGTGCCAGCGTTGCGTTGGTGCTCTCCCCCGGCGCCAACGACACGCTGGCGGGGGTGATCGTTGCGGTCGCGCCCAGCGGAAGGAATGCGCCATCAACCGACAGCGCAACCAGATGCGTGCTGCTGCCGACGTTCTTGATCGTGACGGTGTGGTTTCCCGTGTAGGTGAGGGACGTGAACTTTCCAAGGTCCAGCGGTGTCGTCGCGAAGACAATCTCCGC
>JADZDZ010000336.1 GCA_020850785.1 Candidatus Sumerlaeota bacterium
GACATCCCTTTGACGGGGATGCGATTCAGTCCCGAAGTTCCCTTGCTGGGCCGCGTCATGGAGATGGCGTCAAAGCGTGACATGAAGGTGGTGGTGCTGGATCGGCCAACGCTGCTTCCCGTCCTCATGTGGGAAGGGCCGGTTGCCGATCGCGACGCCATGGGTTCGGAGCATGCGTATTTCCCGCTGCCGACGCTGCCCGGCCTGACCGCCGGCGAATTGGCATCGTTGATCAACGCGGAGTTTGCGCTTCAAACGCGCCTGATTGTGGTTCCCATGGAAAACTGGAACCGGAAAGATGCGAACGGCCCCTTGGCGGGATCACGGTCAACGGTTGCGTGCCCGGCGGGCGGGGACGCTTCGCTGGCGGCATTTCGCGCGGTTGCGGCACTGCTGAACGGATCGCTGGAGCAGGGTTCCGGTCCGATGACGGCAAGAGCCGGTGCGGACGCGGCGGGTCCATTCCTTGCAATCAATGCAACCGACGGGGAGAAAGCCGCCGCAGTGCGAAAGGCCCTTGAGGAGTTGGATTTGGGAGGCGTTGCCATCGCCGCTGGCGAAACCGCCACGGGCAGTTCGATCATCCTGCGCGGCAAGGATGGGGAGATGCTCATGCCGGTGGAGTTGAGTTTGCAGATTTACCATGCGCTAAGTCAGGGGAAGTTGAATATTCCGGAAAGTGCGACGAAACTGTTTGGAAGCAGGGTGATCGAGCAGGGACTTGCACGAGGCCTGACGCCCGATCAGATTCGTCGGCGCTGGTCGATCACGCAGGACGCGCGTGACTGGCCGGAACGTCGTGAGAAGTATATCCTCTACCCGGAAGGCCAATGACCCGGACCACAGCCGCCATCATCGCAGCACTCTCCGTCGCGCTACTTTGCGCGGTGGGGCTGCTGTTGAAAATGCAGATGGACGCCCGCAAGCCCGGCGTCACGCAGCAAACGATCGTGGCCGGGGGGGAGAAAACCGCCAGCGTGAGCGGTGACGTGGGAGTGCCGACGGGCATGGACGCGTTCGGCGTGACGGTGTTTGCCGAGGGCACGGGCTACATGGCGCTGACCGATGCCGATGGCCGCTTCGTCGTGAGTGGGCTCAAGCCCGGCACCTACAAGTTTCGCGCGACGCGGCCGGACCTTGTCAGCGCGGAGATGGAAGAGGTGACCGTCACGAACGCGGACCTTGAGAAGGAACAACCATTCCGCGAACTGATTCGCGTGCTGATGGACAGCAACGGCGACAGCGATGCTTCCGAAATCATGCTTTCGACGCTGGGGGCCATTCACGGCCGCGCAACGATCAGCGGTTCGGGCGATCAGTCGGGGACAACGGTGCTACTGGAAGGAACGCGCCACCGCACCGTCACCGACGCGGAAGGAAACTACGAAATCATCAATGTGGAACCGGGAAACTATGACTTGGTTTTCATCCGCAGCGGTTTCGGCCAGATCAGGAAGGGAATCACGATCGTGGCCGGGCAGCCGATGGAAGTTTCGGCGGTCTCGCTGAGCGCGCGCGAGGACGCCACCGAAGGGGATCGATCAATTTCCGGACGCGTGGAAATTCTGACGTCGGATGGCTCCGCAATGAGCGACCATGGTGCGGTTCGTGTGACAGTGGAAGGCACCAGCTTCAGCGCGACGCCGGACTCCGAAGGCCGGTTTCAACTGACGGGATTGCCGCCGCGGCTGCTGACGGTGAGCGCGTCGGCGCCGGGGTACCTGCTTGAGCGGAAGGCCGTCGCGAACCTGCGGGACCAGACGGAGGCGACGGTTGATCTGGTGCTGTTGGAGGACACGACGGCCACTGCGGGAACAAGCATCGTGCGCGGGCGGGTGCTGCTCGCCAGCCTTCGCGGCGGAACGCGGGGGACCGGCGGCGTCGCCGTCTCCATAGCGGGAACCAGCCACATCGCCTTCACCGATGCGTCGGGAAATTATCAGATTGAAAATGTGGAAGCGGGAAGGCACGACCTGATTGCCACTTTCAACGGTTACAAGACCGGGGCCATCGAGGGACTGGAAGTCGCAGCGAGCGGTGAAACACCGGCGCCTGATTTGACGCTCGAAGAGGATGTTCCCGCGCCGGTGGTGGTCGCGACCAGTCCCGACAACGGGCAGTCGAATGTCACCATCGCGGAACCCACCACCGCCATCATTCAGTTTTCAATGAACATGGATGCGTCATCCGTCATCGCGGCGATCAATGTTTCGCCGAAGGTTTCCTTCCGGGTGCGCAGCGAAGGGGGGCAGGATGTCTACGCGCTCGACTTCGATGCGGTGCCACCCGGTGATGGCGGCGTGGCGCTGCGCTACGGCACGCGATACACCGTGACAATCGCCGACACGGCTAGCAGCATGACGGGAGTTCCCATGGAGGAGCCCTACGAATTCTCCTTCACGACAGGCTATGCAGAAATCATCGCGACGACTCCGGGCGATAATGCTGCGGGCATCACCATGAATTTCGACCGGCCAATCAGCATCTCCTTCAATGCCCCGATTGATCCCGATTCCATTTCCCCCGATGACATTGTCTTCAATCCTTCGTTGTCATCGAACCCGAACATCAACATGCGCCGTGATGCGAAGAGCGGTTGGACCACGATTTTCGTTTCCGGTTTTGCGCAGCCTGACGTGAAGTACACGATGACCGTGCGCCGCGGCGTGAAGACCGTGACGGGCGATCGCGTGCGCAATCTCCCCTACCGCATGACGTTCACAACGGCCAAGTGGACGGATCTGGGAACGCTGTACAACGCGGGTGACAATGGCTCGCGGCGCGATGACGCACGTCGCGAGCGCGAACGCAGCCGACGCCGCTGATTCATCGTGACGCGAAGCGCACACGGCATCTTTCTCCGCCTTCAAATCCTCCTCGTGGTGCTGTTGCTTGCCGCGCAAGCGCGGGCCGACGACGATGGCGTCTATACAATCACGACGGCGCTGCGCGAATGGCATGACCTTTCGCTTCTGGCAAAGCCGGCGGAACCGGCGCGCGGCTACGGCCAGACCTCAAGCTGGGATCGCAACTTTGCGAACTACGATCAGGGGAACTTCCTCCGCGAGGATGGGGAGGAGATGGTCATGCTGGACGTGCGCGGGCCCGGCGTGCTGACGCGACTGTGGACGGCAGAGCCGATGGGGGTCCTGCGCTTCTATTTCGACGGGGCCGCAGAACCGCAATTGACCTTTCTCTGGAGTGACCTGCGGCAGGGAAAAGTGGCGCCGTTCACGGAGCCATTCCTTTCAACGCGCGGCGGTGGCTGTGTGTTGCGATTTCCCCTGCCGTTCGAGAAGGGATTGAAAGTCACGCTGTCGGGCCAGACCTGGTGCCACTGGCAGGCGGACTATCAATACTTCACCGCAGGCACCAAGGTTCAAACTTGGATGCCGGAAATGGCGGCGAAGGGTTTTGCGGAAGAACTCGCTGCGGCTGCGAAGGCATGGAGCCACCCCGCAGGGGCCGTCGCGCCGGGAACCGTGACGATTGAGAAGCAACTGGCACTGTCGGCGGAGCGGACGACGTTGGCGCTTGATGTTCCCGCGGGGGCGCTGATCACCGAAATCACCTTCGAGCAAGCGAATGGGAAAATGATTCCCGGTGCGCTGGAATTGGTGTACGGGGATGCGCGCATCCCCTGGCGCGCGCTGGCGGGCGTATGGGAATCAGAGGATGACAGCGAGTCGCTGCTGCAGGGACGACGGGGAACGACCTCCTATTTCCGTGTTCCCTTCACAATTCCAACGACGAATCACCTTTCATTTCAATGGAACGCGGCGGCGGCCGGGCAGGGTGACGCGGAAGCGCTGGGGATCGTGCGCGTGCGAACGATGGATGGAACCGGCCTGAAATTTCCGCCGCAACTTTTCATCAATCGCTCCGTCCAGAAGGTTGGAGAGGGAAAATTCTTCTCCGCGCGGGAGGAAGACGCGGCGGGGCGGTTGCTGATTGTCGGCGCGCACGTCTCCATGGCGCTGAAGGCGGATTACATGGAGGGTGACAACACGATCTTCATCGATGGTGAAAAAATTCCCGCGCTCCACGGCACGGGGTTCGAGGATTTTTTCGACTCCGCATGGTATTTCGAGAAGGGGACATTCGCGACGGCCGTGGCTGGCTCGCCGGTGCAGAAGGAGGGCCTGCGCACGTGCGCCGCGCGTGTGGCGCTGTGGCCGGCGGGACTTCCGTTCCACCGCTCCCTGCAACTGGACTGGGAGGCGGGCGCGCAGAATGAAGCGGGGAAAAGCATTCACGACATCTTCATGGTGGGGCAACGTTTCAGCGACGCGGCCGAACCGGCGAACAAGGTTGTCCACGTCGCAACGACGGATCACGCAAGAATCGGAATGCGCGAAGCGAACACCGAGGGACTCGGCTATGCGGAATACACGGACCCCCTTACCGCCGAATCGCAACCGAAGGAAGCGTGGATCGATGTTCACGATGACGTCCTGAGCGGGACGCTTGCGGTGGATGTGGCGGCGGATGGGTTGCAGAAAATTCTGGTGGCGCTGGACCTTCCATTGGGCTGGAAGGGGACGCTGAGTGGCGCGAACGAGACGAAGGAAGTCTTCGATCTTGGCTGGCCGTGGATTGAAATCGCGCAGCCGAAAAAGGGGGAGATCAAGTTTGACTGGTCGCTGATTCCGCCGAACAACCTGCAGGGCGGCGACGTGGTCGCGCAACTCCGCGTGGAGGCAACACTGCCGGGCGGTGCCGTGCAAACCCTGCGGCGGGTGGTGCGCATCACCACGGCCCCGCGCGGCACTGCGGAGGTGGAAATTCCCCGCGATGCGATCACGCGTGACGGGGATCGTTACCTGTTTCATCTTCCGGAAAACTTTGAAGGAAAGCCCGGCGATCAGATCGTGCTGGATGCGCAGGTGAACGTGTTCGATGGCGCGCGGGATGAATTTGCGAAGCTCGAATTTGATCCGGTGGGGAAAAAGAATCTGAGCGACGGAAGCCTTCCGGAGACCGGGCCTCTCATCGCGAAGGATGGAGAGACGATGGGCCGCGCGCGGCTGCGTGGCGTGCGCCATTCCATCACCTTTCCCGTGGGGAGGTTTGCAAGCTGGACGGGGCATCCGCGCGAAATCCGGATTTCGCTACCGGGACACGCGCTGGATTTGTTGCAAATCCATGGCGCGAAACTGTATCGCCAATATGAACCGCCGAAACCCGAAGGTTGGTCGCGCCGCGTGCCCCTGGAGGAGGCGGCGCCGGGACAGTATCAGATGCCGCACGCGGCGGTGACGCTGGTGGGGCGCAGCCTGCGCGAGGCGATTCGTCTGGTGGTCGCAACGCCCCAGGACCAGATCAACCCGGAGCTGCGCCGCGCGGCGTTCCTGGAGAATGTGGAAGCGGGGCCGCTGAAGTGGCGCTTCGCCGACGAGGCGCGCCGCCCCGCACTGCTGTCGGAATTGCCATCGTTCGTTTTTCCCGCGCGCCGCACGGGCGAGCGCATCGCGATTCACGATTCGCGTTTCGTTGGGAAGCGGTTCTTCGGAATCCAGTTCGGCTACGATCCCATGAGCGGAATCGTCGGCGTGCGCGACTGCGAGGGACGGCTTGCGGCGGTGGATTCGCTCTACATGAACAAGCCCGCAACGTTCCCGCAGTTCCTGTGGGTGGCACTCCCCAAGGAGAGCCGCGATGGTTGGATTTATCTGGAGGCGCTGGGATTGCCGCCGGGAAGCTTCGAGCAGCGAATCTCCATCCAGCGCGTGATGGTCTTCAACGAGGACGATCCCGCGAAATTACTCCCCTGATTCGCCGGACTTTTTTTCCGATGAATCCCCGCCTTCGCCGGGCATCGGCAGTGCGTATATACGCACCCAGGGGTTGTGGTAGCCGTACACGGGACCGGCGGGAAGGAACTCCGCCAGCAGTTTCCCTTCGCCCATGATGCGACCGTTCCAGAACTTGTAATCCTTGGGCTTCGTCGCCTTGTTCTCCAGAAAACGGTCAATCGCAAGGCCGCTGACAACGCCGTACACGATGCGATCAGGGTAGGCGCTGCGCTTGTCGTCGTAACCGCTGCGTTTCAGTTCGCTCACCTCGAATTTCGACTCATCAAAATAGCCTGTGTAGCGCGGCGTCGTGGAAAGAATCAATGCGCCGGGAATGCCGTTGGCATCCATCCAGGCCATGGCCTGCTCCCGCGTGTCCGGCGTGGTGATGCGAAGGGACTGCCAGGAGAAATACAACGGCGTGGAGAGGATGACGGCGCCGCCCACGACGACCGCCGCCGCGCCCACGCGGGCGGGAACAAAGCGTGCCAGCACGCCCGGCAGGTACGCCAGCGTCGCCGCCGCGAAGAGGCAAAACGCGGGGAAGATGGGAATGATGTAGCGCGAGAAGAACGGGTAGGGTTTCGCGGGAAGGCACTCCGCGATGAACAGGTACCCCAATCCCCACACGAGCGGAATCAGCGCCAGTCGCCGTGCATTCTTCCACAGCAGATACACGCCGGGGATCGCTATCAGGAATACAGGAAGGGTGATTCCAGGAATCAGCGATCGACGAATGTAGAAGGTGAAGAATGTCTGCAGCGGTGAAACGCCGATTCCGTCATGATGCCCCGTGACCATGTATTCCGACTGAAAGAAGAGACCGGAAAAAAATCTCACCAGATCAAAGTAAGTGAAGCAAATCACAAAGAAGGTGAAGAGGAACAGCGCGACGGGAAGCATCATGCGCCTGCCCACGAAGGCGCACTTCTGCACAAGGCCGCGCAGGTTGGCAATGGCGGCGCCTTCGCGAATGATGATCGCCCCCGCAACGACAAAAAGACACATGATGCCGGGATACTTCGCGGCAAAGGCAAGACCCGCAGTGAGGCCCGCCAGCGCATAGTCCTTCAGCCGTCCGCGCGTGATGATCTTCAAGGAGCAGACAAGGTTCATCGTGGTGAAGAGAACGAGCGGAGTGTCTTCCTTGATGTAATGACACAGTGCGATGGGAATCGGCGCGACTGCATAGACGTATGCGGCCACAAGTCCCGCTCGCTTGTTGATGATCATCTTTCCCAGACGATAGATGAAGAAGCAGGTGAGCGTGCCCAGAAATCCCATGTACAGGCGGGCGATCCACTTGTCGAAGGCCATGGCGCCTTCGGGGCCGGCGAAGCGATGTGCAAGGCCGGTGGCGCTGATGATCGCCTCCTTCGCGGGCTCCACCACCTTCAGAAGTAGGTAGATGGTGTAGTACATGAAGGACGGCTGGCTTTCCCAATGTTGGAAGCGGCGCCCCTCCAGATCGTGGATCACCGTCATCTTCGATTCCTCGTCGGGAACGAAGTCATGGGGCAGGCCGACGTCGGCTCCCCACACACGCAAGCCCATGGCGAGGACAAGGATGATGCCCAGCACGAGGCCGCTGACGAGTTTTTTGTCGAGCAATTGCTTCATCGCGCGGAAGGTTCGCGGCATCGGCGCAGGACGCGCTAGCGGAAAAATGTCAGCCGTCCGGGTCACCCATCAGGTGACGGTGCATCAGGCGGGTGAAAACGGCGTCCATCTGCTCCATGCGGCGTTCCGTACGCCGCAGGATGTAGCGCCGCGAAACCACCAGCACGAAATACAGGGCGACAGTGATCACGAACAGCTTGATGGTGAGCGGCCCGATGTCGTCCGTGTTGAAGAACGCAAGGAGGGAGTCTCGGATTCTCCCTGCGGATCGGGCCAGAAGGGCGAAACCCAGAATCAGAACCACTGCGAAAAGCAGCCCGATCACGTTGCGGATCATGAAGCGTGAGTAACTCAGGTACTTCAGCCAGCAATCATGACGAATATCGACCGCGATGTATCCGATGAAGGAAATCGCGATCATCAGCGCGATGCCGATCTCCACGATCAGCAGAATCGCGAGCGGATAGAAATACAGGTCCGCAAGGCCGCGATTCTGCAGGTCATCCCCCAGATAGTAGAAGATGACAAAGACGACGATGGGGGCCACAATCTTCACGCGCCGGTACATCGTCTCCCACAATTCCAGATAGACCGCGTGAGCAATTTCACGACCGCGCGCGCCCGCTAGCCAGAGGTCGAGCGCCTGCTGTTCCAGATAATCGAGCGTGCGGAAGACTCCGCCAACGCGCATCGGCAGCACAAGATAGTTCTGCTTCTTCTTCTTCATGAAGAACTGCACCACCAGCAGGAGAAAGGAAAGTATCCAGAGCGAGTAGGTGATGCCGACGATGTAGATGAGCACCGAGATGCGAATGCCGAACAACGATTTCCCAAAGAAGAGGAAGCAGAAGAAGAGCAGGCCGAGCGCAAAACTGATGGTCTTCGGCGCGTCATAGAGCATGTCGAAGCGCCACACGCGGCGATGTTCACGACGGCGATGCAGAAACGTGTGAAAAATGGCGTTGCTGTCCTCGGCATTCAGCAGCGGATCGAGGCGCCTTAGCCAGAGGGGAAAGATCGCCACGGCAGCCTTACTTTTTCGGAGGCTTGGCGGCTTGAACTTCCGGCGCGCAGGGTTTCTTGTTCGCGCACTGGCCCGGCTTCAACGCGCCTTCGTGCTTGCAGGAATTGCAGATGGTTTTGCGGCAAACGGGGCACATGAACATGACATGAAAGTCATGAATCCGATGGCAAAATTCACAGGGGACGAAGCGGACGGTCATGGAAGTGCGCCAATCCGAAATGCGATGCTGGGAGTTTGCGGAAGCTCCATGGCGCGAACCCCGAACTACTCTTCCGCCGAGGTCTGGTCGATGTCGAACTGCTTGATCGGCTGGTACCAAGGGGGCACGGAGTTCATGAAGGCTTTCGGCGGCGGTGAAATCGGCGCGGGATCAACGCGCGCAATGGCGATAGCCTGGCCGTTGATGCGGCAGAGTACGACGAGGCTGCCGCGGCGCGGACGCACATCGTCCTCGGTCTGCACGTTGTTGTGCGGAATGCACTGGCCCCGCTTCACCCATTGCTCCGCACCGGGAAGGAGAAACACGGTTGCCATTTCCGGAAGCGCCCGGCGAATGGGAACGACGACCGCCTCCAGTTCCTCGCGGGTGGTTTTCTTCTCCAGATCATCCAGCGTGATCGCGTCCTCGATTCCGAAGGGCCCGACGTCCGTGCGGCGCAACTCCACGAGGATCGCGCCGCAGCCGGCGGCCTCTCCCAGCGAATGCACAAGCGAGCGCACGTAGGTGCCGGAAGAGCAATCGACCCCGAACTCCGCGCGATCCCCTTCGTAGGTGAGGATTTCAAAATCAGCGACGCTGATTTCGCGGCTTTCGACTTCGGGAACGTTTCCCTGCCGTGCGTATTCATAGAGTTTCCTGCCAGCGACCTTCTTCGCGCTGTAGGCCGGCGGCACCTGATCGATCTCGCCGGTCAGGTCCGAGGCAAATTCCTGAAGGTCCTCCATGGTTCGCGGCTTGGGACCGCCGGGACCCGGCTTGATTTCTCCCTCGGCGTCGTAGGTGTCTGACACAACGCCAAGCTGCATCGTGCCCTCGTAGGATTTGTCGCAGCCAATCAGGTACTCGGAAATCTTTGTCGCCTCGCCCAGAAGCATCACAAGCAGGCCCGTTGCGGCGGGATCAAGCGTGCCCGCATGGCCAACGCGACGTGTGCCAAAGGCCCTGCGAACGCGATCAACGACGTCGTGCGAAGTAATTCCAGCGGGTTTGTCAACGAGCAGGATGCCGTGGTATTCGGACATCCGGCGGGTCTTCTTCTTGTCCATGCTTGCGGTTGCGATCGGGCGGAGGTGTGCGACGCGCGATGTTATGGGTCCGCGATGGGTGGCCGCGCAAGCAGCAATCGGCGCCACGCGTTTGCACCGTGTATGCTTGACAGCACCGCCGTGGCTGGTCGTAACGTCCCGGCGATTTTGCAAACCATGTTAGAGGCGAAGAAAAAATGGAAACAACCCTTGTGCTGATCAAGCCGGACGCAGTGAAGCGCCGCCTGATTGGCGAAATCGTCAAGCGTTTCGAGGCAAAGAACCTGACGATCCGCGCGATGAAGCTGATGAAGATGAGCAGTGAACTGGCGGACAAACACTACGCCGAGCACGTGCAGAAGGGCTTCTACGGCGAACTGAAGGCATTCATGACGGGATCACCCCTGGTGGCGCTGGCGGTTGCGGGGCCGGACGCGGTGAACCTCGTGCGCAAGATGATGGGCGCAACGAAGCCTGCAGATTCGGCTCCCGGAACGATCCGCGGCGACTTCGCGCTGATTGTGACGGAGAATCTGGTGCACGGCAGCGACTCGCTGGATTCAGCGAAGCGCGAATTGGCGCTGTGGTTCCGCGAAGACGAGTTGGTGTAAGGAAGCGATCAGGGAACCTGCGTTGGTTTCCCGGTTTTTTCGGCGCTCCCGCCTGCTTCATGAATGCTTGCGACAAAAATGCCATCGCTGTTGTCGTAGACCACTCGTTGAAGCAGTGATGCGCGGAGAGCCACGAATCGCTTCCACTCCTCGTCAGTGAAGCGGGGACGGAAGTAGGCGGCTTCGTAGAAGCCAAGCTCCTTCAAGTTCATCAGGACGTAACGGATGCCCTGTTCGCGCCAACGCGCCAGCAGGGCATCGTTGTTTTTCGTGGCGCGAATTTCGACAAGCACGCGCGGAGTATCAAACCAGTCGCTGGCAATTGGTTTGAAATGATCGGCATGGGCGGCGCGAAATTCCCCGATGTAGAAAACCGGCTCGTTCTGCTGCGTGTTGTTGTTGAGCCACTGAATCACACTGTACGTGGGGAATCGGGAATTGATGAACACATCCTCGGAATGAAGGCCAACGGCCGTTTGCAGGACGCGCGTACTGGCGAGAAGATAGATTGGCAGCCACGCAACAGACACGATGCCCGCGATGCCAAGACACCAGCGCGTGATGCGCAGCGCGGGGGCGCCTGCACGCGCCGCGAAGGCATACACGGTCGCCGTGCCGAGGACCACCGCGAGCACGATCGTCGGAATGAGGAAGCGCGCGCTCTGGTACGTCTTGAACCAAACCGCAAAACTGATGAGCACAATCAACAGGGTGGCCGTCGCGGGAGTGACAACCCGGCGCCTGCGAAGTGCAAGCCCGCCGGCAAGAAAGGAGATTGGCAGAAACGCAAGGAAGCCGGGGCCGGGATTTTGATGCTCGAAGACGGGGGAATTCGCGAGCATCGTAACATCGTAGGGCGCTCGCAGCAGATAAGTCAGGGAATGGCCGAGGCCCTTCTCCGCCAGCTTCGCCTTGTAGAACGCATCGTTTTCCGGACTCCACTCCGGTCCGCCAAAAATCCCGTAGGCCAGCGGATAGACAGGGTTGTGATGATAGTTCCAATTCTTCA
>JADZDZ010000337.1 GCA_020850785.1 Candidatus Sumerlaeota bacterium
ATCGTTGTCAAATCGCCGAAGGAGTCCTGTTGAAAGCGCGACAGGGCATGAGTCTTCGCGCCGAGGTGGCGCACCAGCGGCGGCAACGACAGCAGCGGGATAATGCTGACGACGGTGAGCTTCCAATCCAACGCGAACATCCAAATCAGCCGCATGGGAAGGCTCATCATGGTGTTTGCGCTGTACATCACGGCAGGGCCGATCAGCATGCGAAGCGCATCCATGTCATTGGTGGCGCGGCTCATCAGGTCGCCGGTGTTGTGCGAATCGAAGAATGCCGCATCCAGCTTCTGTAACTTCGCGAAGAAGTCATTGCGGAATTCATACTCCACGTCGCGCGACACATCAATCAACACGCGGCGCATGAGGAACAGGAAGCAGGCGGAAATCCCGGCAACGCAGATGGCAAGCACGGAAAATATGAACAGGCCGTTACTGTCGATGCGGCGATGTTCGGCGAGGTTAACGACCTCCCCCACGATGACAGGGACGATCGGCGAAACAACATTCGCTGCCAGGACGAATAAAATGCCTCCGCCGATGCTCCACCGGTGACGGCGTATGTAGGGATACAGTGGTTTTAAAGACTTCAACGGGATCAGGTCCTTCGGCGCCTCGAAAAACGCGCGAGGCAGAAGAGAGCAAAGAGAAGGCCGGAACCATATGACCGCAAGGCCGGGATTCGATAATATTTCGCGAAGGGGCCAAAAAACCACTTCACTTCAAAGGGAAGGAAGTCGCGGAGGAACTCCAGAAGCGAATAATTCTTCACGACAAACCGCAATCGGCTGCGGTAGCTGGTCCGGACAAAGCGGGCGGAATGCTTCTCAAGGCCCGGCGATTCGTAATGGTAGGCGACAGCCTCCGCCACGTAACGGACGCGCTTCCCCTCCTTCCGCAGGCGCCATGAGAGGTCGGTTTCCTCATAGTACGCGGGCCAGTATTCCTCGTCAAAACCGTGAAGCCTCTCCAGATCGGATCGTCGAAATGCAATCAACGCGCCGGTGACATACTTCACATCCTTCGAGACATGATATTCCGGCGCGTCGGGTTTGTTCATGCCGTAGTGTTCGCACATGCCGTTGGGGTGAAGGATGCCCCCGGCGTGTTGAATTGTGCGCGTGTTGGGATAGTAAAGCAGCGCACCAGCGATGGCGATGTCATCCTCCGCGACCATCGGCTTCACCAGATTCGCCAGCGTGTCCGGCATTACGCGGCAATCAGGGTTGATGAACACCACGATGGGTGCGGTGCCGAGAATCCAACCGGCATTGTTTCCACCGGAATAGCCAAGGTTTTTTTCCAGGCGTACCGACTTCGGCGCGGACGGATGCTCCGCAGCCAGTTCATGACTGCGATCATGCGATGCGTTGTCGATGCAGACGACTTCCAACGCAATGCCACGGGACTGCTGCAATGCAGTCAGACACTCCGCGATGAACTTTTCACTGTTGTAAGTGAGGACAACAACGGTGATGCGCGGCGTCGGCTGCTCCGTCACGGACGATCAGAGTTCCAGTACGATCTCAACGCGGCGATTCTGTTTCCGCGAGGCGGCGTCCTTGTTTGCAACCAGAGGCGCATAGTAGGCGTGCGATTCCGAGACAATTTTCCCCGGCTCCACGACCTTGTTGTCAACAAGCCAGCGCAGCACTTCATTTGCGCGGGCGGAGGCCAGCTCCCAATTGTCCTGATAGGACATGTTCTTCACGGGGACGTCGTCGGTGTGCCCTTCGACCACGATGCGCTTCGGCGAAGCGGCCTTGATCGATTCCGCCACGGAAGCCAGCGATGATTTTCCACCGTCGGAAAATTCAACCTTGCCGGGCTGGAACAGGTCATCGTTGTAAACAACGATGCGAATGGCGCCGTCGGCGCTCTCCACTTTCACCTTGTTGGAGGTGATCGCAAGCGAGAGGCGATTCTTCACCTCCTCCTCCGCCTTTGCAACGGTGGCGGCATCGGCCTTCCCGCTGGTCGCTGCCTTCGCCGCCCGCGCTTCCGCTTCGGCAACTTTTGCCTGCGCCGCGGCAAGCTCGTCCGTCTTCTGACGAAGCTGCGACGTGAGCGTGTTCACCTGCTCGCTGTTCGCGGCGGCCTCCTTCGTCTTGCTCTCAAGCTGCGTCGAAAGTTCCGTCGCCTTCTTTGTCGAGGTCTCGGACGACGTCTGCGCTTCCAGATAGTCCTTTCGTGCCGCAACAAGTTCGTCGGACTTCGTCTGAAGCTGCCCCTGAACCTGCTGGATGGATGCGCGGGTGTCGGAAAGCTGCGTTTCCAGCGCGAGCACCTTCGCCTCAAGCTGTTCCTTTTCCGCCTTCAGCTTCGCCTCGCTCTCGATCGAGGAGGTCAGGTTCTTGGTCATCTCCTTCGAGCGCGATTCCGCCGTTTCCGTCAGCGCCATGCGCGCCGCAGAGGCCTTCCCCTCGGTGTTGCTCAGTTGCTGCTGCAGCTTGTTGTTTTCATCGCGAAGGGCCGTCATGTCCTGCTCAAGTTGCAGGATGCGCGCCTCCTTCATTTGGTTTTCCGTGCGAAGCTGGCGCACCTTCAGACCGAAGCAGCCGGAGAGCGGCGCCGCGAGCGAGGCCGCGAGGAGCACGATCGCGATGCGCGTGTAAAGGGGACGGGCGGGAGCGGAGAGCAGCATGAACAGGAGACCTTATACAGGAGGTTGAGGCGGCACATTGCGCCGGTAGCTGCCACGTTCTAGCCAGTGCAGCAGGAGGAAGATCAAGCAAAGAGCGATGGCGAGCACAATTCCATGCGAAACATCCAACTGACGCAGCGGAATCGCCGCAAGGCCGACGACCAGTGTGGAGACGTAAATGAAGAGCACCGCTTCCGTCCGCGTCATGCCCAGCGCCACAAGCCGGTGCGAGAAGTGATTCGTATCCCCCACCATCAGCGGTTTCCCATTCCTGAAGCGAATCCAGAGCACCGACAGCGTGTCGAACAACGGGACTCCAAACGCGATCAAGGGGATCAAAATCGGCAGGCGCGTCGGTACTCCTTCCTTGTAGTAGGTTGAAAGGATGGAAAGCGCCGCGAGAAGAAATCCGAGGTGGGTGCTGCCGCCATCCCCCAGGAACACCGACGCCCTCGGAAAATTGAAGAACCAGAAGGCCATGATCGCACCGGCAAACATGGCGAAAATGGCAACCATGTACCACTCCCGCGCCAGCAGCGAAATGATCCCCAACACCGCGCAGATGATCATGGCGATGCCGGACGAGAGGCCATTCATGTTGTCCAAAAAGTTGAAGCTGTTTGTGAGCAAAACCACCCAAACCACAGTTATGGGAATGGCCAGCAGCGGCGGCAGGAACACCTTCAGCACGGTTCCCGTAAGGATCAGTGGCACGCAGGCCGCCACCTGCACGAAAAGCCTCACGAGCGGAGGCAGGTTGAAGCGGTCATCCGCCAGCCCAAGGAGGAAGATAATGGCGCTGCCGCTGAAAAGGCCCATCAACTGGGCCGACCGCAGTGGAAGATTCGCCGCGAGCGCGTTCACCGCTTCGGGAAGCTGCGCACTGGGAAGGAAGCTGCGCGCGGCAAAGTAATCCAGCCACAACATCCCCCAGAACGCGGCGAAGATGGCAATGCCGCCGCTGCGGGGAATCGGCGCACCGTGTTGCTTGCGCTCCAGATTCGGCTGGTCGATCAGGCCAAACTTGTGGGCCAGCGCCTTCACCACGGGAACCAGCGCAAGCCCCACCACGAATGGTTGGACGAAGGCCGCAAGGGCCATGATCATTGCATGGAAGGGTGCCATTCGAGGGGGAAATTTAGCGCCCTTCGCGGCGGGAGAATCCACCGAAATTGTGGGCGTTCCGCCCCGCCGGGGGGCCGCCGCGCATTCATCCTTGCACTGCCCCGGATCGAAGCCTGACAACGCTGTCGCGCTGCGGCGCCCTATTTTCAAAGGATTTTTTCATCATGCCATTGCAGGCCGGGATCGTGGGTTTGCCCAACGTCGGGAAAAGTACGCTGTTCAACGCCATCACGGCGGCGAAGGCGGAGGCGGCGAACTATCCGTTCTGCACCATCGATCCCAACGTGGGCGTGGTGGAGGTGCCCGACAATCGCCTTCAGGGGCTGGCCAACATCGTGAAGCCGCAGCGCCTCGTGCCGACCACCTTCGAATTCGTGGACATCGCGGGCCTCGTTCGCGGCGCGTCAAAAGGGGAAGGGCTGGGCAACCAATTCCTCTCCCACATTCGCGAGGTGGATGCCATCATTCAGGTCGTGCGTTGCTTTGTTGATGAGGACATCACGCACGTTTCCGGGAAGATCGATCCCGCCGACGACATCAACACGATCAATCTGGAGCTGATCTTCGCGGACATGGCGAGCCTTGAGAAACGCATCGAGCGCACCGCGAAGGCCGCACGCGGCGACAAGAAGCAGGAGCCGGAACTGGAATTGCAGAAGCGCGTGCTGGCGACTCTGGAGAAGGGCGAGTTCGCATTGAAGGCCGCGAGGGACGAGGAGGAGGAGAAGCTGATCAAAACCTACCAGCTTCTCACCGCGAAACCGGTGCTCTACTGCTGCAACGTGGCGGAAAATGAAATCACAAAGACGGACGAAAATCCCTTCGTGCAGAAGGTGCGCGAAATCGCCGCAAAGGAGAAGGCGGAAACGGTCGTCATCTCCGCAAAGGTGGAGAGCGAAATTTCCCAACTGGATGGCGACGAGAAGACAATGTTCCTGGAGGAATTGGGCCTGAAGGAGAGCGGCCTCGATCGCCTGATTCATTCCGCCTATCACCTGCTGGGACTGGGCACCTTCCTCACTGCGGGCGAAAAGGAAGTTCGCGCCTGGACCTTCCAGCGCGGATGGAAGGCCCCCCGTTGCGCCGCCGTCATTCATACGGATTTCGAAAAGCTGTTCATTCGCGCGGAGATCGCCAGCTACGACGACGTGATCAAGGCGGGCAGCCTGAACGCGGCGAAGGAAGCCGGCAAGCTGCGCGTGGAAGGCAAGGAATACGTCATGCAGGATGGTGACGTTTGCAACTTCCGAATCGGTGGAGGCTGACGCGCACACGACCATGAGCAACGACACGATCATGGCTGCGTGGCCCTTCCGCGAAACTCCACTGCGCCGCGTGGTGGTGAAGGTTGGCAGCAACGTGCTGGCGCTGGATCAGGGAGGGCTGAACAGCGCGCGCATCACATCGCTCTGCGACTCGCTGGTGGCGTTGCAGAAACAGGGGATTGAAGTCATCCTTGTTTCCAGCGGCGCCGTTGCCGCAGGGCGCGGCATCCTGAAGCTGAACAAACGCCCCGCAAACATTCCCGACCTGCAGGCGGTCGCCGCCGTTGGGCAGGGCGCGCTGATGGAGGAATACAGCCATCAGTTCCGCCGCCACGGCGTCGTGCCGGCGCAGCTTCTCCTCACGCGCGACGACCTTGCGGATCGGCGTCGCTACATCAACGTGCGCCTCGCGATGCTCTCGCTGCTGAAGCGCGGCGTGATTCCGATCGTGAACGAGAATGATTCGGTCACCATCGAGGAATTGAAGTTTGGCGACAACGACATGTTATCAGCGATGGTCGCTGCAAAAATGGAAGCCGATTTGCTCGTCATCATGAGCAACGTTCCCGGCCTCATGACGGGGCATCCGAAATACAAGCCGGACGCGACGCTGATTCCCCTCGTGAAGAAGATCGACGCCTCCGTGGAGTCACTCGTGCACGCCGAGGGAAGCGAATTCGGCGTGGGCGGCATGCAAACGAAACTGCAGGCGGCGAAACATGCGACGAACGTCGGTGTTTTCACCTTGTTGCTAAACGGCAACGAGGATGGCATCCTGCGCGGCCTGATGAATGGCACCGTTGCGGGAACGCTTTTCACGGCGCAGCGCCGCAAGCGCTCCCGTCAGCGCCACATTCATTGGATCGGCGCCGCGCGTCCCCGTGGCACGGTGGTGGTGGACGATGGGGCCGGGAAGGCGCTGCTGGGCCACAAGTCGCTCCTCCCCGTTGGAGTAAAACTTGTACGCGGCGAGTTCGCGAAGGGGGACGTTGTCGCCATCGTGAGCGAGCAGGACAGGACCCTCGCGCAGGGCATTTCAAACTACGACGCGGCAACGCTGGCGCGGATCAGTGGCAAGAAGCGCGAGCAGATCGTGGAGTTGCTGGGCGCGGAGGATTATGCGGAGGCGGTTCATTGCGACAACCTCGTCCTGCTACCGGGGAATGACGGCTGATGCGCGTCTGCGTCGTCGGCATGGGGCCGTGGCCGCTGGAACGCGACGCAATCGTCACCGGGCCGTCCATCAGGCTGCGGCAGTTCATCGAACCACTGCTCGCTGCGCGCCATGAGGTTGTGGCGATTCTGCTGGAGGAGAAGGCCCGGCAGGACATTCCCATCGAGGGCGCACTCTTCGCGCGCAGCCACACGCCGGAAACGATTCTGGACCCTGACGGCGTTGCAAAAGGCGTCGACTTTTCCCATGTGGGCGCCGTGTTCGGTGTTGGCTCGCTGATGCCTGCGGTTGCGGCGCTGCGCATCGCAAAGAGAATTGGCAGCCCCTGCTGGGTCGATTTTTTCGGCGATCCCATGGCGGAGCTTCACGCGGGCCAGTTGCGTCAGGGAGGGACCGTTGATCTTTCCGCCCGCGACCACGTCTGGAAATTTTTTCGGGAATCACTGATGGGAGGCGACGCCTTCTCCACGGTCAGCGCCGCGCAACGTCATGCGCTGATGGGGCAGCTTGGTCTTCTGGGCAGGTTCGCAAACGACTGGAATGTTTCGCAGCGGCTTCACGAAATTCCCTGCGGCGTGCCCGCTTCCTGGACAAACGCCGATCCCATTCCCCCCTTTCCCGAAATCCTCCGCGGGAAGGGCCTCGATGAAACTTCGCGCTACATCTACTTCGGTGGAAGCTGGAACGTGTGGCTTGATGAAGTCACGATGGCGAAGGCGCTCGCGATCGCATTGCGCGACGATGAGGAACTGAAGTTCGTCTGCTGCGGAATTCCCACGGGACGCGCGGGCGAGGAAATCAGGCAGCATATCCTGAAGGCGGTGGGCTCCTTCGGCAATCGCGTGATCGACCTTCCTCCGCAGCAGGCCCCCTCGGAATCGGCCCTGCTGGCACACGCGGGCGGTTGCCTTTCCCTCGATCGTCCAATTCCCGAAGCGGAACTGGGAAGCCGCAACCGCCTGTTGGCCATGGTGCGCTGGGGCGCTAGGCCCGTTGTGTCGCTGGAGGCGGGACTGGAATCGCTGCTCGTGGCGGAAGGCCTCGCGGCGGGCATTGGTGGCGCGAACGAACAGCGCGCGGCTCTGGAAATCATCGCCACATGCCGCCGCCCCGCCGCACAGCGTGAGGAGGACCGCCAAGCGGGCCTGCGCTGGCTACGAAGCATGAGCTTTGGCGAGACGATGAAGCCCGCGCTGGGCTGGATTTCTGCGGGGGCGCCGCGCTGGGAGTCCCCCTCGGCGGCACGGGGCCTCATTGATGGCTGGGGAGTTATCGCCGCCGAACCCGAAACTCTCCTCCCCTCGCCGCCGCCGGCGAAACGAAAGAAGTGGTTCAACTAAGAAAACTGGTTGCATTTCGCGGCGGCATTTTTATTCTTCTCCGTTGGTCCAAGAAAAATTGAACCGTGCGTCGTCCTTCTATCGGGTTGATACACGGTTTGCTGGCAATGTTCTATGGTGTCATATGCGGTAGGAAGTTGTTGTGGATTCGCAGTTGGCCCACCCCAAAGGGGTACATTTTCCAGACGGAAGGACGCATCGCATGAAAAAGAAATTTGCAGTTGGCTTCACACTCATTGAGTTGCTGATCGTCGTCGCGATCATCGCGATTCTTGCGGCGATTGCGGTACCGAACTTCCTTGAGGCGCAGACCCGCGCCAAGGTGTCCCGCGTGAAGTCGGACCAGCGAACCAGGGCCACCGCCTTGGAGTCCTACTACATCGATTACAACTCCTATCCCTTGTGCAACTCCTTTGGAGTGGTGATTAACAACACCGCTCCCGGCATTGGCGGTTCGGAAAACTGGCGGGTATTGGAATCGCTTTCAACCCCGGTTGCCTACATCACCAACTCCGTCATTCCCGATCCCTTCAAGTCAAGGAAGCGCACCGGTTCTGTCTATACAGGCTCCGGCGCCCAACCCGGCATGGACGGCACCTACTCCAGTGTTAACAATAGCAACATTGCCTACCAGACCTATCAGTATCAAAGCGTGATGGATTCTGACCGCGGCACTCTGGCCAACGTGGTTTCCCTCAAGGACAAGCCGAAGGCATGGACCTTCTTCTCCGCAGGGCCTGACGGCATCTATCTCAATGCTGGTGGGGTTCTCGCGAACAACAGCTCCCATCAGGACAGCCGCACGCCTGCGGACAAGCTTGGCTACTGCTCGAATCTGGTGTACGATCCCACCAACGGCACGATCAGCTTCGGCGAAATCTTCCGCAACGGTGGCAACATCAACGGTCGCTATGCCTACTTCTACTTCCAAGCCTGCAACAGCGCGAAGTAAGGCTTGATCGGTTTGGCGGATGTTTTTTTTCTTCATCCGCCAAGCATTTTGAAAAGTGCTGAAACCGCCTGGCCGGAATGGGCAGCGCAACCTGCGAATCGAAAACCGCAACCCTTCCACTCTCGACCAATAAACCTGAGGAGCTATTCATGAAGAAATTCGCTTTGCTAACTCTTGCGGGAATTATGGCTTCCGCCGCCCCCAGCTTCGCGGAAACCTTTTCCGTATTGATTGCAAACACGGCCGTGACAGCGCTTTCCGGCAACTCGTCGCCCATCGTCGATGACGTGGCTGTGGACGCAACAGGCCGCATCATTTTCGCGGACCGTGCCACGTCCTCCAACGAAAATATCGTCCGTTTTGACAGCAACGGCACGAACGGCGTCCTTGTCAAGACTGTCGCGGATATCATCACCGCCGTTGAAGCGGTGAACGGCACTTCCACCCAGTCAGCCGTCACCATTCGCGGCATCGACGTCGCGGCGGACGGCGACATCATCGTTCTTTCCGACGGCAGCGGCGCCCAGACTGGCCTGCTTCTGTCGATCGACCCGACCACCTTCGCCGTCACCGTTCTCTGCTGCAGCAAGGATGCCAGCGTTTCCACCGTTGAGGGCTCCGGCGTCCTTAAGGTCATCGGGAATACCGCCTATGTTGGCTATGAAGGCAGCTTTGGCGGCCCCGCTGGCGACGCTGTGGTCGCCATCGACACGAATGACACGGTAAACCTTCCGACTGTCCCTTCCACAACGGTTGCAGGGGC
>JADZDZ010000338.1 GCA_020850785.1 Candidatus Sumerlaeota bacterium
CCCGCGATCACCACGGTGCCGCTTCCCATGCACGCCGTTTGCCTTGTGTCTGCGTATTCCAGCAGGGCGCTGAAACCTTCCTTTGTCGGCAGGAACGATTCTGCGGAGTTCACATTGTACACCGTGGGGAGAATGTTGATCTCCGCCTCCAGATCGCGCCCGAAACGGAAGGGTTTGATGTCCTTGAAATTCCCGGCGCCATCAACGGCGCTCACTTCGTTGGCGCTCGTGGCCTTCGCCTTGAAGAATTCCACGCCCAGCACGTCGCTTGCGAACTGGATGCTGTCGTCGTTGGCAACGCCGCCGGTTGTCAGGTCTTCTATTATGTAGGCGCCACTCAGGAAAATCTTCCCGCCGCGATCGATGAAGCTGCTGATGCGGTCGCGCGCATCCTTCGGAAGCACTTGAAACTCCGGCTTCATGCGATCCGGTTCGCCCTGATTTCCCTCCATGCCTTCGAAGGGCATCACGGTGCGCTGGCGGCCGGCGATCCAATCGATGGCGCGATAATTCGCATCGTTCAAACCCGCGCCGTAGGCATCGGCCGGTGCGGAATCAAACGCGTAGCCAGCTTTTGCGAGCGCCTCACCATGAGCGACGACGTGATCGAATGTGTTGCCAAGTTCCATCGCGTTTTCCATGTTGCTCAGGCTGGCACCCATGCCGGGAGACTCCAGATCGTTCTCCCACTTTGAGTCGGGATCGAAGTCGTACTGGTCGCCCACAAGCCCGTAGTTGTATTGATAGCCAACGCCGGGATCGTCGTTGCGATCAAAGCCCTGCGCGTCCTTCTCATGGATGATTTTCGCGCCGCTGATGCGATCGAATCCATCCACGACAAGCAGCGGCGACTTGCCGGTGCTCCAACGCACGCCCACCACGCGCGATGGCAGCGATTCACCGCCGTCATTCACCGCCGTCACGCGGAAGTAGTAGGACCTGTCGGGCTTCAATCCGTCCACGTTGGCGACGGAGGTGGGAACGAACGTGCCGTTGTCAAAGGCGTGGCCGTCGGTGCTGCGATAAATGACGTAACCCTTCGCCGCGGCGGATGGCTCCAGCGGATCGGGCTGCTCACGCCAGGAAATTTCCGCGCTTCCCGGCGTCGTCTGCCGCGCGGCCAGATGCGTCGGTTCCAGAGGCTGCACAACCGGCTCGTAACCATTCTGCGCCGCGATGAAGCGAAGCATCGCCTTGTAAACTGCGCGCGCGATGTCCTTCCGGAAGCGGGGATCGTTGCCGTATTTGTTGTCGTTGAAGTTGTGATGCGACCATGACTCCAGCAGCATGGAGGGCATGTTGGCGCGACGTGCCTCGCCCAGATCGCGCTCCATCAACGCGCGACGCGCCCAAGTGGAGGTGTAATTCGTGCGCGCGGTGCGTACAACTTCGTCCTGTATGAGCGTCGCCAAATCGCGATTCAGCCAGCGGGAACGGCCGTCGGGAAAATCATAGGCGTCATTGTCCCCGTGCAGGCAATAGATCGCCAGAGTTCCAATGATGCCCTTCTGATCAAAGCCCGCATCCGTGTGCCACGCGAAGAAGAGATCAATCGGGACATTCAATCCGGGATTGGAGAGGTCCTTGTTGGGTCCGCTTGGTGCTCCATTCAGGTAGTTCGCCCATTCAGCGCGCGCCGCGATGTCGCGCCAGTAGTCGATGCCAAAGTGCGGCTCCCGGAATGGAAGGAGATATACCAGCCGGGCGGGAGCGCCGGCGTACTGAAGGAAGTAGCGGGCACCTTCCGCATAGCGCGGCTTGCCGCTGATCATGTCCGCCGGAGCGATGTTCCCCATGCCGCCGCCGAAGCGCACCGCGTCTGCGGTCACGGTCCCCTTGCTGGCGCCATTCGCGAGGATCGAAACGCTGCCACGGGAGAAATCCGCCCCCTTCGCAAAGCGATAGAATCCAAGGAAAATCCACGTGCTGCCTGCGGATTGCTGGTTCACGCGCACCGTCGTGGTGCCACCCAAATGACGAATGACAATGGGCACCGAGGAGCTGTTTTCCGGCGCGTGACTCCAGGAGGCATACACCGCGTACTGCCCATCGCGCGGTATATACGGAAGGTAGTGCGCACCGATGGTGGTTCCCGCGTCATCAGGATTCGCGGTGGCGCGCAGCGTCGTGCCGAGCGTGAACGGCTCCGTGTTTTCATCCAGCATCGCGGGGCGCGGGCCCTTCCAACCCTTCGCCTGCGTGGGTGTCCAATCGCCATCCGTAATAAATGAGGAGAGTCGCAACGCGCCGTCATTGTCGACGATGACCTCCGCCGTCTGATAATCACGCTCGCGAGTCGCGAACACCGTGGCGCCCGCGTTCTCCAGCATCGGCATCAGGAACGGGTTCACAAAGGAGATGGGAAGGAGGTCCTCCACGATTGTATAGACGCGCGCGCGCTGAAACTGCCAGCGGTTTTCCTGGTGCCAGGTCCAGCCGTGGCTGGGCCCCATGACAAGATAGCGATTCTCCAGCCCCTTCGTGCGCTTCGGCCCGGCATACTGAACGTGATCAACGACCGGGGCGGCCAGCTTCGTCGCGGGAATCTTGCGCGCATCGTTGCGCTTGCGGATGTTCTCAACGCTCGTGACGTGCTCCTCAAAATCCCGCTCGATGGGACTGCGTGTACCGTACTCGATGACGGCCTTCACGGTCGCCTTGCTGTCGATGTTCCCCTCCAGCGCCTTTCTCAACTGCTGCATGAAGGAATCCGCCGTCGCAGGCGTCCACGGCTTGTAGCCAAGAGGAGGATTGAACACGACCTTGACCACATCCCCCTGAATTTCCACGCGCTTGACGCTCGTCCCGGTGGGCACGGTTCCATCGAAGCCGTTCTTGGGAGGCGCATCCTTCGTCAACTCCTCCAGCAGCTTCGTGACGGCGGCCTTGGCACCCTCCGCCGGGTCCTGCGCGCGGAGACGGGAGGGGGTGGCGGCCAGCGCAAACGCCAGCAGCAGGATTATCGGGAAAAGAACGCGTTGTTTCACGGAATCATACCTTGGGAGACTTCCTACGGAAGACACAATGCCCTCCCCGGAAAATGGTGTCGATGGCTTTCCCCACGCTGCAAACGCCGCCCCGACAGTCCTTCGCGCCCTTCTACCTTTCGCTTGTCACCCAACGCCCCGATGCAAACAATCGGCGACTAATCCCACGTTTCCCGGACTTTGATGATCAACAAAATTAAGAAAGACGCGGTTATAACCACCGAACACCTGGTCAAGGATTACGGTCCCGCGCGTGTTGTGAATGACGTGTCAGTCACCGTGAAGGCAGGTGAAATCGTTGGCCTTCTGGGGCCCAACGGCGCCGGGAAAACGACCACCTTCAAGATGCTTGTTGGTTTCACGCAAGCAACCCAGGGGAAGATTTTCTTCGACGGCAATGAGATGACCAACATGCCGATCCACATGCGTGCGCGGCTCGGCATCAGTTACCTTCCGCAGGAGACCAGCGTCTTCCGCAAGATGACCGTACGCGAAAACCTGATGGCGGTATTGCAGGCTCAGGGCCACGCGAAGGCCGAGATTCGTCCCCTCGTCGATCAACTCGTGGAGGAGCTTGGCCTCGGCTACGTGGAGCGTCGCCTGGCGGAAAAACTTTCCGGCGGTGAGAAACGCCGCGTGGACATTGCCCGCGCCCTCCTGACCGGTCCCACGTTCATCTTCCTTGATGACCCTTTCACCGGCATCGACCCGATCACCGGGGAAGACATCCGGAAGAGCATCCAG
>JADZDZ010000339.1 GCA_020850785.1 Candidatus Sumerlaeota bacterium
AAGAAGTGCAACCTGACCGTCGTCCCCATGAGCGGCTACCACCGCGACATGATGCAGTGGGACACCGGTCTGGCATTCGTTCCCACCTCGCCGAACATTCCCCACGCACCGTCCGCAGTGTTCTACAACCTGACGGGCATCATCGGCGAACTGGACGACGTGAGCATCGGCGTTGGCTACCCGCTGGCGTTTGAAGTGATCGCCGCCCCCTACATCGACCGCGACAAGTTCGTCGCCGCAATGCGCGCGAAAAACATCCCCGGCCTGATGGTCATGCCGATTTCCTTCAAGCCCTACGCCAGCAAGTTCAAGGGTGAGGTGGTTCATGGCGCGCAGTTCTTCATCACCGACTATCGCAAAATTCAGCCGGTTGAGGCGCAGATTCACATGATGGAAGTGCTTCAGGCCCAGTACCCCGAAAAGAACCTCTTCGCGGAGGACAACAAGCGCCGGGACATGTTCGACAAGGTGATGGGTGACAAGAAAATCCGCCAGCAGATCCTTGCGGGCGCCAGCGCCGAAACGATCATTGCCGGCTACCAGAAGGACGTTGCCGCCTTCATGGAAATGCGAAAGCCCTACCTGATTTACGAGTGAGAAAGGTTTCCAAAGATGCGTACTCTTGATCTTGCAAAAGTGTTGGCGGTCTGCGGCGCGATGGCGCTTGCGGGATGCTCCGCCACGCAGCAGAAGGCCGCCAGTGATGCCGCCGCGACAACGGCGCAGAAGGCAGGCGAACCAAAAGTCATCAAGCAGACTGATGGCAGCGAGGCGGATTCCGGTTCCACGGCCGTCGATGGCGAAGAGGCCATGGCCGCAATCCTTGCAAAGCCTCTCTACGAGATGAAGCCCTACGAGGTGGATCGCTACCTTGCCTACGCTCACGAAACGGAGCCGGACCTGCGCAAGCGCATCGCCATGATCGGGCGCAAGAACATCGGCCAGCCCTACGAGCTTTACCTGCTGGGTGAGTTTCCCTTCGAGACCTATGATTCACAGCCGCTTTTCTGCCTTGAGAAGAGCGACTGCGTCGTCTTCAGCGAGCACACCTACGCCATGGCGCTCAGCAAGGACTGGCCGGAATTCTTCGCGATGCTGCAGCGAATCCGCTACCGCAACGGGGAAATTGGTGTCGCATCGCGCAACCACTACACGGAAGCGGATTGGGACAAGAACAACTCCTGGCTTGTGAAGGACATCTCCGCGGAACTGGCCGGCGACCGTGCGCAGCCTTTCGCGCAGAAAATCGACCGCGCGAGGTTCCTGAAGAAGCGCTATAAGATCGATCGCGACATTCCCGTGCAAAATTTCAAGGACGTGTACGTGCCATGGGACAAGGTGGCGGAGATCGAGGACCAGCTTCAAGAGGGGGACTTCGTCAACGTGATGCGCAGTTCCGGCAGTCCTGCGGAAGCCTACGCAGGCCACGTTGGCCTGATCGTCAAGGGGCCGAACGGTGAGACGCATTTCCTTCACTCCACAGAACCAAGGGTGAAGGAGCAGCCGCTGTCCGAATACATCGCCAACGCGCGCAAATGGGCGGACACGGAGGCCAAACCGGGTCAGGCAAAATTGATGGGATTCAAGTTCCTTCGTTTGGAAAAGGACCCCATCGCGAACCTGAAAAAAATCGATGGCCCTGATGCACCGAAGGTCACTCCGCCGGGGCTTTCAAAGGTTGCAGCAGCAGGGAATTAAGGAATACTCGAAATATCACGACTGCTTTCGTGGCGCGGAAGAATCGCCCCGCGTCACGAAAGCTTCTCAACCGTGACAATTGCAGGAATGCCCAATCGGGCTTCCGAAATCAGTGCGCCCGCGTCGCGTCCGCCAAGCCGCGTATATACGCGCCGATGTCCGTCCTCAGATCCTTCCCCTTTTCGACGGCTTCCTCGATGCGCGTGATCAGGCTGCTCCCCACAACCACCGCATCCGCCCCCGCCTGAACGGCCGCGCGTACGTGCTCCGGCCTTGAGATTCCGAATCCAAGCGCAAGCGGCAGCTTCGTTTCCGCGCGCACCTTTGCAACGTACTCCTGAGCCGACTGGGTGACGCCGCTCAACTGGCCGGTGGTTCCCTTCATCGAAATGCAATAGAGGAATCCGCTGCACTTCGCGGCGATTTCCCGCACGCGGGAGGAGGGTGTTGTGGGCGCGATCAACGTGATCAGGTGCAGATTGTTCCGTTGAAGAATCGCGCGAAATTCATCGGCCTCCTCCATGGGAAGGTCCGCCGCCAGAATCCCCTGGGCGCCTGCATCCTTTGCCATGGCGGCGGAATTCTCCAAGCCGCGCGCGAGGTAGGGATTCAGCGCCCCGAACAAGATCACCGGGGTATCATACTTGCGGCGGAAATCACGCAAAATTTCGACGGTCTTCAGAAAAGTCATCCCTGCCTGCAGGGCGATCGTGGATGAACGCTGAATGATCGGACCATCGGCGATGGGATCGCTGAACGGCACGCCAAGTTCTATCAGGTCCGCGCCCGATTCCGCCAGAATTGGCAGGATTTCCCGCGTGTGTTCTTCCGTGGGGAATCCACTCGTCAAATACGGGATCAGCGCGGCGCGGCGTTCCTCGCGGCAGCGAACGAACAACGCGTCGATGTCGTTTTGCACGACAGCGGTGGTTTGGCCTTGGGCTGCAATCACGTCAGGAGCGGCTTATTTGACGCCACCGAAGGGAGGATTGCTCGGCGGCGGCGACGTAGTACCACCATCGAAATACTCGTTGTTCGCAGCGGGAGGGTTTGCGAAGGGATCAATGGCACCGCCTGCGGCTACCCCGCCCCCTGAATAAGCACCGGGAGGTGGCGGCGGCGGAGGCAGGAATGGCTGAATGTATTCACCCGGCAGGATGGCAAACGGATCAACCTTCTCCGTCTTTTCGGTGCTGGTGGGCGGCGTCAATTCCTGCCCTTTGGCGGTGATCGTCTTCACGCCGGCAAGGCCCATGGCCGCGACGATGCGTTGCGACATTTCATCATCGCCGACTTGTGCATCAGCGGGAAGATTGTCAATCAGTGCCTGATAGCGCGTTTCGCGGTAATAGTCATAAACCGGCTTTGCGGATTCGATGCGGGCCTTGTCGCGCTCGGCCAGAGCCGAGCGGCGCGCCTCCAATGTTGCCTGCGCCGCCTTCAATCGAATGCGCTGCTCTTCGGGGATTTCCGCGTTCGCCGCGATGCGGTTCAGGCAGACCTCGGTGATGTTCAGATACTGCTCTGCCGTCTGCCACGGAGGCGTGGAATAATCCATGTTCGCGGGAGGCGCCGTGAAGGTCGTCTCGCTGTAGTAAACATCCGCGCGACTGCGGGCCCGTGACGCCGTCAAGAACTGCAGGTCGCTGTTCTTCGTGTCGATCTCCGCCGCCTTCACCAAAAGGCGAACCGTTTCATCATAATTAACGTGGTCATCGGCGACTTCAGCCTGATGATAAAATTCCGAGGCTTCGGGGCTCAGTTTCTGCGCCTGCTCATCGGACAACATCGCATGCAAGTCCTGAGCGGATGCCTGCGTGGCAAACGTTACGGCAGCGGACACGAAAAGCGCTGGAAGAATACGGCGCATGGAACGGCTCTCCTCTAGTCTGACTGGGTTTAGCAATCCCCCACCGGGGACTCAAGCGAAAGACGCGGCAAAAAGCGACCCTTTAGTACCACCACCAGCTAAGGGGCGCGTCAACCTGCCAGCGGCTCAGGTCCTGCCGTGGGCGGTACACCGTCAGGCCGATGCTGCCAAAGG